>DAIEMM010000425.1 GCA_027349605.1 Anaeromyxobacteraceae bacterium | reverse complement strand
GCCTCTTGCATGGCCGCGCAGCGTAGTCCTCCGGCCGACGGGGCGGCAAGCGCTCTCGTGTGATAGCAACGGGGCGTGATCCGCCTGTCCTGTCCGGCACACGCCAAGGTGAACCTGGTCCTGCGGGTGGGCCCTCCCCGCCCCGACGGCTTCCACGAGATCTCCTCCCTCCTCGTTCCCCTCGACCTGGCCGACCGGGTCCGGGTGGCGGTGGGTGTGCGACCCGGACCGGTGACCTGCCGCTGTCCCGGGCACCCGGACCTCGACGGGCCGGGAAACCTCGCCGCCCGGGCCGCCTCGTCCCTCCGGGACCGCCTGGGGCGGCCGGACCGGGTCGACATCCGGATCGAGAAGCGGATCCCGGTGGTCGCCGGCCTGGGGGGCGGCAGCGCCGACGCCGCAGCGGTGCTCCGCTGCCTGGCCCAGGCCTGGAAGGTCCGCGACCGGCGCCTGCTCGCCGAGGTGGCGCTCGGGGTCGGCTCCGACGTCCCGTTCTTCCTGTGGTCCGGGCCCGCATGGGCGGGAGGGCGGGGGGAGCGGCTCCGGCCGGTTCGCCTGGCGCCGCGCCATCTCGTGCTCCTCTACCCCCGCGATCCCGCGCTGGCGATCCGGGCCGGGGACGCCTACCGGTGGCTCGACGAGGACCGCGGTCCGGCGGTGCCGCGACGCGGCAAGGCCTCCGCCCGCCGTCCCGAGAACGACCTCATGGCGCCCTGCGTCGCACGCCGCCCTTCGCTCCGGGTGCTCCTGGGGTGGCTTGAAGATGCCGGTGCGACCGCGCCTATAATGTCAGGAAGCGGGCCGACGACCGTCGGATCCTACGCCGATCTCCGATCGGCCCGAGCCGCGGCGAGGCAACTCGCCGGGAGGCGGCTCGGTGGTGCTGGAGTGGACGTGATCGTCGCGCGCTCGATGGCGCGGATGCGGGGAGCCGTTCCATGGAGATCACCGAGGTCCGCATCTTCCCGGTCCACGAGGACAAGCTGAAGGCCTACGTGACCATCACCATCGACGGGTGCTTCGTGGTTCGCGGGCTGAAGGTCATCCACGGGACCACGGGCCTCTTCGTGGCCATGCCCGCCAAGCGGCGCAAGGACGGGACCTTCAAGGACATCGCCCACCCGCTCAACACCGAGACCCGCGAGCGGATGGAGCGGATCATCCTGTCCGAGTACGATCGCGAGCTGGCGCGGGGCACGGCCCCCCAGCCGGCCGACGCCGACGGCATCGCCTAGAGCGCCCCCGCCTGGAGCGCCTCACTTCCGCTGTTCCCGGCGCGACCGGCGCGGTATAACGCGCCGGTCATGGGCAACCCCAACTTCTACAAGGTCTTCGCCGGCAACTCGAACCCGGCGCTGGCCAAGGCGGTGGTGCAGAATCTCGGCCGCGAGCTCTCCACGGCCAGCGTGGGTGCCTTCTCCGACGGTGAAATACAGGTCGAGATCGGCGAGAACGTCCGCGGCACCGACACCTTCATCATCCAGTCGACGAGCCCGAACGCCAACCACAACCTCATGGAGCTGCTCATCATGGCCGACGCTCTCAAGCGCTCGTCGGCCGGCTCCATCTGTGCGGTCATCCCGTACTACGGGTATGCCCGGCAGGACCGCAAGGTGGCGCCGCGCGTGCCCATCACGGCCAAGCTGGTGGCCGACCTGATCGAGGCGGCCGGGGTCACCCGCGTGGTCTCGATGGACATGCACGCCGGGCAGATCCAGGGGTTCTTCAACATCCCCTTCGACCACCTCTACGCCGCCCCCATCATGCTCGAGCACATGAAGCGGCAGTTCACCGACTCCGAGAACCTGATCATCGTCTCGCCCGACGCCGGCGGCGTGGAGCGGGCCCGCGCCTACTCGAAGCGCATGGGCTGCGCGCTGGGCATCGTCGACAAGCGGCGCACCAAGCCCAACGTCGCCGAGATCATGAACGTGATCGGCGACGTCTCCGGCAAGGTGGCCATCCTCCTCGACGACATGATCGACACCGCCGGGACGCTCACCCAGGCCGCGGCGGCCATCAAGGAGAAGGGCGCCACCAAGGTCTACGCCTACGCCACCCACGCCGTCCTCTCCGGGCCGGCGGTGGAGCGGATCACGAAGAGCCCCATCGAGTCCGTGGTGGTGACCGACTCCATCCCGCTGTCTCCCCAGGCCCAGGCCTGCGCCAAGATCCAGCAGGTCACCTCCGCCCGGCTCCTCGCCGAGGCCATCCGGCGCATCCAGAGCTCCGACTCGCTCTCCAGCCTGTTCGTCTGATCCGAACCCCTTGACGGCACCGGGGTTTCCGGCTAAAAGCCGCCCCTCAATTCATCTTCACCCAGGACCGGGGATTTTCCACCACCGGTCCCTCGCGCGCGCCGGAAAGGCCGCGGAGTCCGCTGGGAGGAATCCATGGCCGATGCTGCCCAGAATCTCGTCGCTGCACAGTCCCGCCCCGGGAAGGGCAAGGGCCCCGCTCGCCGCCTGCGCGCGCAGGGACTGATCCCCGCCGTCGTCTACGGCCTCCAGGCCCAGCCCACGCCGGTGGCGGTCGACCCCGGCGCGGTGATGAAGGCCATCGCCACCCCGCACAAGCGGAACACGCTCATCACGCTCCAGCTGGAGAGCGGCGCGAAGCGGGTGCTCTTCAAGGACTACCAGGTCGACCCGGTCAGCCGCCGGCTCCTCCACGCCGACTTCCTCGAGGTGGC
The DNA here is from genome assembly GCA_027349605.1 of Anaeromyxobacteraceae bacterium. GTDB lineage: Bacteria > Myxococcota > Myxococcia > Myxococcales > Anaeromyxobacteraceae > CAIOAK01. The sequence goes on along the minus strand of DAIEMM010000425.1, from coordinate 3,002 downwards.
CCTCGACAAGCCCGTGCTCGTGAAGGTCCCGGTCGTGACCACCGGCAGGGCCGAGGGCGTCGCCGCCGGCGGCATCCTCTCGGTCTCCACCCACGAGGTCACGGTCGAGGCGCTGCCCGACCGCATCCCGGTGCAGATCGAGGTGGACGTCACCCCGATCAAGATCGGCCACTCGCTCCACGTCTCGGAGCTGAAGTCGCCCGAGGGCTCGAAGATCAAGTACGCCACCGACTACGTCGTGGCCTACGTCGCCGTCCCCGAGAAGGAGGAGGTGGTCGCTCCCACCGCCGTCGCGGGCGCGGTCGAGGGTGCCGCGGCTCCGGCCGCGGGCGCGGCTCCGGGCGCTGCCCCGGGTGCGGCTCCGGCCGCGGGTGCTCCCGCCGGCAAGCCGGGCGACGCCAAGGCCGCGGCTCCCGCCAAGGGCGGGGACGCCAAGGGTGGCAAGAAGTAAGGCTCCCGCTTGAAGCTGCTCGTGGGCCTCGGCAATCCCGGTCCCGAATACGCCCGGACCCGGCACAACGTGGGATTCCTCGTCGCCGACGAGGTGGCGCGTCTGGCCGGGGCCGGGTTCACGCTCCGCAAGTTCGGGGCGGAGGTCGCGGAGGCGGCGGCGGGTGGCGAGAAGTTCTGGATCGTGAAGCCGCAGTCGTACATGAACCACTCGGGCGAGGCCGTCGGCGCTGCGATGCGGTTCTGGAAGCTGGATGTGGCGGACCTGGTGGTGGTGCACGACGACCTGGAGCTCGAGCCGTTCCGGGTGCAGGTGAAGGTGGGCGGCGGGCATGCGGGCCACAATGGCCTTCGGAGCGTGAACGCCCACGTGGGCAGCCCGGACTACGCCCGGGTGCGCGTGGGGGTCGGACGCCCTCCTCCGCAGGTGGATCCTGCGGACTGGGTGCTGGGGCGCTTCTCGCGCGCCGAGGACCGGGAGGTCCTGGACGCGGTGGAGCGCGGGGCGGCGGCGGCGCGGGCGGTGGTGGTGGAAGGGGCCGCGAAGGCCATGAACGAGTTCAACCGCCGGAAGTCGCCGGCGGAGTGAGGGCCTCCGGGGCATTGGGCTCCGGGGAGACAGGTTGCACGGGCTCCTCGCGGCGGGCGAACCGCCGCTGCACGAATCCGAGGGGAGTTACAGAATGGCCGAAGCGCAGAAGCGTCTCGCACGCGAGTACGAGACCACCTACCTGATCAAGCCGGAGACCCCGGACGAGCAGGTGGAAGAGATCAAGGAGCGCCTCCGCGCGGTGGTGAGCCGCGAGGGTGGGAAGGTGATCCGCTTCACGAACCAGGGGCGTCGCAAGACGGCCTTCCCGGTCGCGAAGCTGCCCAAGGCGCTGTACATCCACTGCCTCTACGTGGGGAAGCCGGGCCTGGTGGCCGAGTTCGAGCGGAATCTCCGCATGCTCGACGTGGTGACCAAGTTCGAGTCGATCCGCGTGGCCGACGGCGTCGACGTCGACGCCCGGCAGGTCGAGGCCGACGTGGTGGTCGCGCCGGTCGAGGAGGAGCGTCCGCGCCCCGAGTTCGGCGAGCGCGGTGAACGCGGCGAGGAGCCCTTCGAGCCCGTCGCCGACGACCGGGGGGAGGACTAGCCATGGCACGTCCCGACATGGGTGAGCGCAAGGGTCCGCCGGGTGGCAGCCGCTTCGGCGGCGGCGGCTTCGGCGGTGGTGGCGGCAGCGGTGGCGGATTCGGTGGTGGTGGTGGTGGCGGCGGCCGCTTCGGCGGCGGCGGCGACCGCGACCGCGACGACCGCGGCGGCCGTGGAGACCGCGATGGCGAGGAAGGCGGACGGGGGCGGGGCTTCGGCCGCCGCAAGGTCTGCCGCTTCTGCGCCGAGAAGGCCGCCAAGGTCGACTACAAGGACCAGGGGCAGCTCAAGTACTTCCTCACCGAGCGCGGCAAGATCATTCCCCGCCGGATCAGCGGCAACTGTGCGAAGCACCAGCGCCAGGTGGCGACCGCCATCAAGCGCGCCCGCGTGCTGGCGCTCCTGCCCTACACCGTCGCGCCGGCCTAGGAGCGAGACATGAAGCTCATCCTCCGAGAAGACGTGTACAACCTGGGCAAGGGCGGCGAGCTCGTCGAGGTGAAGCCCGGCTACGGGCGGAACTTCCTCATCCCCCGCGGCCTGGCGGTCCTCGCCAATCCCCGGAACATCCGCGAGGTGGAACACCAGAAGGCGGTGGCCGCGGCCAAGGCCGCGAAGCTCAAGGCCAGCGCCGAGGCGATCGCCAGGCGGCTCTCCGACACGCCGCTGTCGTTCAAGCGCAAGGTCGGCGAGCAGGACAAGCTCTACGGGTCGGTCACCGCCATGGACCTCGCCGAGGCGCTGGCAGGCCGCGGCGTCCAGATCGACCGGCGCGCCATCGACCTCGCCGAGCCCCTCAAGACGCTCGGCGACTTCGAGGTGGGCGTGAAGCTCCACTCCGACGTCGTCGGCAAGGTGAAGGTCAAGGTCGAGGCCGAGACCTAGCGCCCGGATCCGTCCGCGGAGTTCCTCAGGGGGTCGGCCCGCCCGGGCTGGCCCCCTTCTTCTTTACGGGAGGGGACTCGAGGAGGCGCGCGGCGAGGCGCAGCACCTCGGCCCGCGCCGGCGACGAGGGCTCCAGGTGGGCGAAGCCCGCGGCCAGGAGCAGCGCATCGTCCACCCGCTCGTCCGCCTGAAGCCCCCGGAGCTGTCCGAGGACGGCGTTTCCCGAGTCGGCTCCCGGCCCGAGCGCGACCACCCGGTAGCTCCCCTCGCCGCTCGCCGCCTTCACGCGGAGGAGGACGGGGGTCGAGGAGGACGGAATGCCGGGAAGGCGCGCCAGGACGGGCTGCCCCGGATCTCCCAGCGCCAGGGGGGCGAAATCCGCCGCCGAGGCCGGTGCCGTGGGGTCGCGCCCCTGGGCCGCCCAGGCCGCCACCTCGAGGGCGAGCCCGCGCTGCGGGACGAGGAGCACGGCGTCCGGCACCGCGCCCCGGTCGTGCGGCTCCACCGCGAAGGTGTCCACGTCCCCGCC
>DAIEMM010000396.1 GCA_027349605.1 Anaeromyxobacteraceae bacterium | reverse complement strand
TTCAACTACGGCAAGATGCCCCTCGACGCCTCCCGCGCCTTCGAGAACATCGCCTTCCCGGCCGTCGCCGAGACCCACCTGACGCTGGGCGCCGGCTTCAACCTCGGCAAGCACGTGGCCATCAACGTGGGCGGCATGTGGGCCCCGTCGACGAGCATCTCCGGCGAGAACCCGCTGCCTCCGTTCGGCACGCCGGGATATCCCGGCCCCTACGGCCAGGGCATCGCGTCCTACACCACGTCGATGACCCAGGTGGGGCTCGACGCCGGGATCGCCTACAAGTTCTAAGCACTTCGCGCGCGTCACCGGGGGCCCCGTCGGCGAGAAGCCGCCGGGGCCCCTTCTCTTTGGGGGGTGGACCGGAACCTTCTGGCGAGCCGCGTGTTCCAGGATCGTCACGCACGTCCGTCCAACCGGGGGTACCTCATGCAAGTCCGCGAAATCCTGTCCATCGCCGTCCTCGGCACGCTCCTCGCCGCGTGCGGGTCCTCCAGCACGTCCTCGGGCACCGCTAACGCCAGGATGAACGTACGGCTCGTCGACTCCCCGACGGTAGCCTACTCGAAGGTCCTCATCACGGTGCGCGACGTCCAGATCCAGACCGACGACGGCTGGAAGGTCCTCGGGACGGTGAACGAGACCATCGACCTCCTGACTCTCCAGAACGGCGCCTTCAAGACGCTCGCCCTTGATGCCGAGTTGCCGCCGGGCCACTATGGCCAGATGCGCCTCACGCTCAGCACGGAGCCAGGCGCGGTCAACCAGGTGGTGTTCGCGGACGGCTCCTCGGCCGACCTCACGATCCCGTCCGGCTTCCAGACGGCATCAAGATCCCGGTGAGCTTCGACCTGCAGGCGGGGACCACCTACGACATCTTCGTCGACATGGACGCGAACAAGTCCATCTTCGTCCACCAGGCCGGCGCATCGGGCAAGTACATCCTTCGACCGGTCGTCCATGCCTTCGACAGGATGATGACCGGGACCATCTCTGGCACGCTGACCATTCCCGACCTCGCCACCGCCACCCGGTACGACGTCCAGGTGATCGCCCAGACCGTGGGTGGCGACACGCAGCCCTCGCTCGCCAGGTCGGTGACGGCCGGCAGTGACGGGACGTACAAGCTGTCGCTGCTCCCCATCGGCAAGACGTACGTGGTGGCGGTCCAGCCGGTGGTCTACGGCGACACCACCACGTTGAGCTATGCACCCAAGGCCAGCCCGGGCATCCCTCTCGCCACGACGACTCCGACCGGTACCTGGAACGAGACCTTCGCGGGTGGAGTGGTCATCACGGGCACCGGGAAGGTGAGCGGAGCCGTCGCCACCGTCGCGCAGGAAAACCAGTACGACGTCGCGCAGGCACGAATGCCGGTCACCTCGGGCGGCGTACCCCTCATCGTCAGGTCGAGCGACGGCGTCGTGACCGCGGACGCCGGCGGGACTCCCGTGTCGGAGACCTACGCCTTCGATGGCCTGCCCCCGTCCGCGGACTACTCGTTCGCGATCGAGCGGTTCACCACGGTGCCCGGTACCTATGACGTGAGCTCGAAGCTCTCCCCGGTGAAGCCGCTGGCCGTTTCCGCGGGCAGCGATCTCACCCTGGACTTCCTGGACGGCTTCCTCCCGTAGGGACGCTCCGGCCGCTGGGCATCCGCTCCGTCAACCCGAGGAGCCGCCCCGTGCCCTGAAGTCGTGCGTGCGCCCTACGGCAGGTTCCACAGGTGCATGGCGGCGTAGGCGCGCCACGGCCTCCAGGCCTCTGCGCGCGCCTCCGCCTCCCGGATCGACTTCACCCCCAGGGCGCGAAGCACGCCCAGGTCGCCGGCCGGGAAGGCATCGGCCGCGCCCAGGGCCCGCATGGCCACGATGCTCGCCGTCCAGGGCCCCACGCCCGGAAGGGCCAGCATCCGGTCGCGGACCGCATCCGGGTCGGCTCCACGCTCGAGCCGCAGGTCGCCCGAGCGGATCGCGGCGGCGAGTCCCAGGAGCGTCCGCGCCCGGGCTCCCGGCATGCCGATGCGCGCGATGCGGTCCTCTCCCGCGGTCGCCACGGCCTCCGCGTTCGGGGGGAGCCGGTCCAGCCCGGGGAACGGGGTCTCGACGGCCTCGCCCAGCGCCGTGGCGATCCTGCCCGCCACGGTGGTCGCGGCGCGAACGCTCACCTGCTGCCCGACCACCACCCGCACGGCCGCCTCGAACGCGTCGAACGCGCCGTTCACGCGCAGTCCTGGGCTGCGCCGCACCGAGGGGGCCAGCAGGCGGTCGCGCCCCAGCGCGGCGGCCACCGCTCCGGGGTCGGCGTCCAGGTCGAAGAGCGCGCGGAGCCGGGTCCCGAGCGCGCGCCGCTCGGGGGCGAGGGAGTCGGACGCCTCCACCCGCAGCGCCGGCCGGGCGGGATCGGCGGTCACCGACACCCAGCCTCGGAGGTCGCCGATGCGGACGGTCCGGCGGTAGGCGCCCGCCTCCACCTGCTCGACCCCGGCGGTGCAGCGCCCGGAGAGGAACTCCAGCATCGACTCCCAGTGGAGGGGGGGCCGATAGGCGAGGCGGAGGATCATCCGCCCTTCGGGGCTCCGCCCTCGACGCGGGCCGCGGCCCCGGGCTCCTTCAGGAAGTAGTCCCTCCGCTGGCCGGCGAGGCGCATGGACGCGCAGCCGGTCGTGCCCAGGACGGCCACGAGGGCGATCCACGGAGAGAGGCGCAGGAAGGGCCGGAGGGTCATCCCGCCAGTCTAGCCCGCGGCGGCGTAGGCGGCGGCAAGTTCCCCGGCGAAGGACTCGAAGGGGGTCGGGGTGGTGCTCGTCGGAGTCCGGCCGCCCTCCACCTTGACGAGCCCGTCGTTGAAGGCCCGGGACATCTCGGCGTAGAGCCGTGCCAGGTCGTCCGAGAGGCCCGCCTGGGTGAGCGCCGCCGCGAAGGCCTCGTAGGGGAATTGCACGTAGGCCAGGTCGGGCTTGCCGATGGCGACGCCCAGGATGCGGGTGGCCTCCTTCAGCGAGAGGTCGCGCGGGCCGAGCAGGTTGCGCACCTCGACCCCGGTGAAGTCGCGGGTCGCCATGGCCGCGGCCGCCGCCGCTCCGATGTCCCGCGTGGCGATCATGGCCATCTTCACGTCGGGCGCGATGGCCCCGCCGTT
>DAIEMM010000385.1 GCA_027349605.1 Anaeromyxobacteraceae bacterium | reverse complement strand
GGCCGCCTTCTTGCGGGCCTTGAGCACGTCGCGCCGGTAGGTGCCGGACTCCTTCTCCCGCGCCGAGCGCAGCCAGAGCCGCTCGTAGGACAGGTACCGCGCGTGAAGGGCCTGGATGCGGAAGCGGATGCCGGCGTTGCGGGTGAAGGCGTTCTTGAGCCGCGCGATGTTGCGCTTCAGGTCTTCGCGCCGCCGGGAGGGCTCCATGCGCTCGGCGCCGATGAAGTACATCTCGTACTTCACCTTGATCTCCTCGAGCTCCTCCTCGAGGGAGCCGAGCACGTCGGCCAGCTGCTCGTTGGCGAGGCGCTCCTTCCCGCTCTCCCACTCGGGCGGGACGTTCCCCGGCGCCCCGCCGATGCGGGGCGCGCCGGGCTTCTTGGGGGGCAGCGCCACCCCCGGAGTCTAGACCCTAGACGGCCAGCGCCGCCACGGCCTTCCTCGTGGCCCGGCTCCCCACCACCCAGATGGCGATGCCGGTCGCGAAGATGCCGATCGAGGTCCACTGGCCGGTTCCGAGCCCGAGGTACATCCCGCGCTCCACGTCGCCGCGGAAGGTCTCGGTGACGGTGCGGAGGACCGCGTAGAGCATGAGCCAGGTGGCCATCACCTGGCCGGTGAAGCGCTTGCGGGGCCGGAGCCAGAGGGCCAGAAAGGCGAAGAGGAGCAGCTCCCCCAGCGACTCGTAGAGCTGCACCGGGTGGATGGGAAGCGTGTGCAGGTGGTCGGGCTCGATGAACAGGGCCGCGTTGACCCGCGCCGCCATCGACTGGAAGGCCAGCGACTGCGGGGGGAAGTGCGCCGCCCAGGGGAGCGCCGGGTCGCAGGCCCGGCCCCAGCAGCAGCCGGCCGAGAAGCACCCGACGCGCCCGAGGAACTGGCCGAAGGCCACCGAGGGGATGAGGGTGTCGGCCCAGGGGAGGAACGGCATCTTCTTCACGCGCAGGTACAGGGCGGCCGCCAGCGCGGCCGCGATGAACCCGCCGTAGAAGACCATCCCGCCCTCCCAGAGCGCGAAGAAGCGCGGGATGCGCCCGAAGCGGGTGGTCACGAACGCGTTCGCGCCGAAGTAGTCGCCCCAGTTCACGAGGATGAACATCACCCGCGCGCCCACCAGCGAGGAGACCAGGATCCAGAAGGAGAGGTCGCCCACCAGCTGCGGGTCCTGCCCCTGCCGGGCCGCCTCCTTCTGGGCCAGCCAGATGGCGGCCACGAAGGCCGTCGCCATCATGACGCCGTAGGTGTGGAGCGGGAGGCGGATGGTCTCCTCGAGGACGCCGGTCCGCCAGGCGGCCAGGAAGGCCACGAGGAGCACGCCCACGGTGGCCTTGTCGGCCCAGAGCGCCTCGCCCCAGGACGGCTTCTTGCCGTCCCTGGCGCCGTGCTTCCGGAAGGAGAGGGCGCGGGTCCCGACCACGACGACGGCGATTCCCACCGCCAGCACCCAGGTCCACCCCGGGGAGACCACGATCTGGAAGAGGATGGGTAGCATCTAGGCGTGAACCCCCGCCGCCCCGTCCTTCTTCCCCGGCGCGCGCTTCTCCCCGGGGGCGAGCAGGATCATGGCGACACCGACGACGATGAGGGAATCGGCCAGGTTGAAGATGGGCCAGTAGAGGTCCGGCCGCTTCCACCAGTGCCACTGCACGAAGTCGATCACGTAGCTGCGCGCCAGCCGGTCGATCAGGTTCCCGACCGCGCCGGAGAAGACGAAGGAGAGCGCCACCTGCATCCAGCGCTGGTCCTCGCGGAGCTTGCGGAAGTACCAGAGGATGAAGCCGAGCGCGCCGAAGGTCATGACCACGAAGAAGCCGTGGCGGAAGCCGGGCGGCAGGTCGCGCAGCATGCCCCATGCCGCGCCCGGGTTCTCGGCGTAGGTCATCCGCCACATGGGGCCCCAGACCACGTGGGACGGGCGGGCCATGGCCTCGAGGTGCTTCATCTCGTAGAAGGCCTCGACCTTGGCCGCCGTGCCGGTGGCCCCCACCCGCGGGAAGGCCCAGGTGAGCCGGTCGACGGCCAGGAACTTGGACCACTGGTCGCCGGCCACCATCACCACGAAGATGACGGCGAGCAGCGCCCACTTGGAGGGACCTCTCCTCATGCCAGCGCCGCCGTGCACTTGGCGCAGAGGCCGGGGTGGGCCGGGTCCTGGCCGCGGTCCTCGGCGAAGACCCAGCAGCGCTCGCACTTCTCGCCCGGGGCCCGCTCCACCTTCACCCCCAGTGGACCGGACGCGAGGAGCACCTTGGAGACGATGAGGAGGAAGGGCAGCTCGGCCGCGGCGTCCCGCAGGAGCGCGAGCGTCTCGCCCTCGGCGGTGATGGTCACCTGGGCCTCGAGCCCCGATCCGATGAGCTTGTCCTTGCGGGCCAGCTCGAGCGCCTTCATGGCCTCGGCCCGCACCGCGAGCAGCTTGCCGTAGCGGTCGGTGAGCGCGGCCGCGTCGGCGGGGGGCGGCCGCCTCGGGAAGCCGGCTTCGAAGACCGAGCCGGCAGGCTTGCCGGGGAGGTACTTCCAGGCCTCGTGGGCCGTGAAGGAGAGCACCGGGGCCAGCATGCGGAGCAGGTCCTGGGCCACCATGTGGAGCAGCGTCTGGGCGCTGCGGCGCGGCTTGCCGCCGGTCCGCGCCGTGTAGAGCCGGTCCTTCACCACGTCGAAGTAGACCGAGGAGAGGGTCACCGACACGAACTCCATGGTGGCGTGGTAGGCCACGTGGAACTCGTAGTCGGCGTAGGCCCGGGCGACCGTGTCCTGCCACTCCACCATGCGGGCGTACGCCCAGCGGTCGAAGGGCTCCATCTCCTCCACCGGGACCGCGTCCTTCTCCGGGTCGAAGCCGGCCAGGTTCCCGAGCGCCCAGCGGACGGTGTTGCGGATCTTGCGGTAGCCCTCGGCCAGCCCGTCGAGGATCTGGCCGGAGACCCGCACGTCGTCGCGGTAGTCGGAGGCCGCCACCCAGAGGCGCAGCACGTCGGCGCCGTACTTCTTGATGATCTCCTCCGGCGCCACCACGTTGCCCACGCTCTTCGACATGGCCCTCCCCTGCCCGTCGAGGACGAAGCCGTGGGTGAGGACCGCCTTGTAGGGGGCGATGCCGCGGATGGCCATGGAGGTGAGCAGGGACGAGTGGAACCAGCCGCGGTGCTGGTCGGAGCCCTCCAGGTAGAGGCTGACCGGGAACTCGCTGTTGCGGCCGTGCTCGGCCACCGCCGCCCAGGAGACGCCCGAGTCCCACCAGACGTCGAGGATGTCCTGCTCGCGCCGGAACTCGACGCCGCCGCAGGACCCGCACTTCTCTCCCTTGGTGAAGTGAGACGGAGCGTGCAGGTACCAGGCCTCGATGCCCTCCCGCTCGAACTCGTCGGCCACGCGCCGCATGAGCGCCGGGGAGACCAGCGGCTCGTTGCACTTCTCGCAGTAGAAGACCGTGATGGGCACGCCCCAGGTGCGCTGGCGCGACAGGCACCAGTCCGGGCGGTTCTCGATCATGTTGTAGATGCGGTCCCGCCCCCAGCGCGGGATCCACTGCACCCGGTCGATCTCGGCGAGCGTGCGGGCCCGCAGGCCGTCGTGCTCGAGCGAGAGAAACCACTGGTCGGTGGCCCGGAACACGACCGGGCGGTGGCAGCGCCAGCAGTGCGGGTAGCTGTGGCGGAGCGAGGCCTTGGGGTCGGAGAGCAGGTGCCCGGAGGCGTGCAGGTCGGCCACGATCTCGGCGTTGGCGGCGAAGATCTCCTTGCCGGCGTACTTCCCGGCCGCGTCGGTGAACCGGCCCGCGCCGTCGACCGGGTTCAGGATCTCGAGGCCGTACCTCACCCCGACCTCGTAGTCCTCCTGGCCGTGGCCGGGGGCGGTGTGCACGAGCCCGGTGCCGGCCTCGAGCGTCACGTGGTCGCCCAGCACCACCTGCGACTCGCGCCCCATGAACGGGTGGAGGTACCTCACCCCCTCGAGCTGCCTGCCCTCCAGGGTGGCGAGGATGCGGGCCGGGTCGCGAAGCGCCGGCACGGGCACGCCGGCGCCTCCGGTGGCAGCCTCGTGGGCCTGCGGCGAGTGGGCGGGCGGGGCCGCCCCGTCCACGAGCTCCCCGGGAGCCACCGCGGCGAGGAAGGCCGCGAGCAGGTCCTTCGCGACGACGACCACCGTTCCGCCCAGGTCGTAGGCCACGTAGAGGAAGTCGGGGTGGGCCGCCACCGCCAGGTTGGCCGGGAGCGTCCAGGGCGTGGTGGTCCAGATGACGAGCCGCGCCGCACGGCCGGCCAGCGCCGGGGCCGGGAGGTCGCCCACCACGTCGAAGGCCACGTGGATGGAGGGCGAGGTGTGGTCCTCGTACTCGACCTCGGCCTCGGCGAGCGCGGTGCGATCGGTGACGCACCAGTAGACCGGCTTCTTCCCGCGGGTGAGGTAGCCCCGCTCGGCCACGCTGGCCAGCGCGCGCACGGTGTCCGCCTCGAAGCGCCGGTCCATCGTGGCGTAGGGGGTGTCCCATCGTCCGAAGACGCCGAGCCGCTTGAACTCCTCGCGCTGCCTGTCGATCCACTTGCCGGCGTAGGCGCGGGCGGCGGCGATCACGGCCGGGCGGTCCATGTCCCGCTTCCTCGAGCCCAGCTCCTCGTCGACCTTTCGCTCGATGGGCAGGCCGTGGCAGTCCCACCCGGGCTGGTAGTCGGACACGTCGCCGGCCATGTTGCGGTACTTGACGATCAGGTCCTTCAGGATCTTGTTGAGGGCGTGGCCGATGTGGATGTGGCCATTCGCGTACGGCGGCCCGTCGTGGAGGACGAAGCGCTTGCCGCCCCGGGCCACGTTCCCCGCCACCAGGTTCTCGAAGGTCCTCCCGGCCTCCCACTCCTTCAGGATCTCCGGCTCCCGCTGCGGCAGGTTGGCCTTCATCGGGAAGTCGGTCTTCGGGAGGTTGACGGTGTCCTTGTAGTCCACGCCGGTCTCTTCTCTTTTCTCGGGGGGATCGAGGGTTCTACCAGCGAGGACCCCCCCGATCAACGAAGCGATCCGCGCCGGCTTGCGACCCCCGGGATCGCGTCGTAGGCTCGCCGCGACCATGGCGAAGGACGGATCCGGGCGCGCCGCGAAGAAGGCGCCACGGCGCGGGCGCGCTCCGGCGCCCGCCGGTGGACGGCTCACGGTGGCCATCCTCTCCCGCAACCCCCGGCTCCACTCCACCCGGCGCCTGGTCGAGGCGATCCGCGCCCTCGGGCACCGCGCCCGGGTCCTCGACACGCTCCACTGCAACATGGTGCTGGCCCGCGACCGGCCGGCGATGTTCTACCGCGGCGAGGAGGTGGGCCCGGTCGACGTGGTCATCCCGCGCATCGGCGCCTCCATCACCTCCTA
>DAIEMM010000381.1 GCA_027349605.1 Anaeromyxobacteraceae bacterium | reverse complement strand
ACCGCCCTCGCTAACCGATCGATCTTCCTCCCCATTCCTTCACGAATCGTGGGGATAACTCAGGCAAGGGGCACAACCTGGAAGCGGCGCGCCAGGCCTACGGCGACGAGCTGATGGACCACTTCGCCCCGAGGAACCCGGTCGCGCGAGAAGCCTGCGCCGCCTACTTCGTGGACGTCGCCGCGAGACCCCGCTGCGCCTCCACGTCGGCGGGGTCGATCGCCAGAGCGGTCCGGAACGCCGCCCGGGCCTCGTCCACGCGCCCCAGCTTCGCGAGGTGCTGCCCCTGGGCCGTGGCGAGACGGGCCTGCTCCGGAGCCATCCGGCGTGCAACTGCCAGGGTCGCGAGCGCGCCCGGGAGGTCTCCCTCGGCCGCCTGGAAGCGGGAGTAGAAGTAGAGCGGGTCGACCACTCCGGGGGCGATGCGGATGGCCTGGAGGTAGGCGGCGCGGGCGCGCCCGGGATGGCCGAGCCCCTGCTCGGCGATTCCCAGGTTCACGTGCGCGCGCCAGTAGCCGGGGGCGACGCGGATGGCGGTCTCGAGCGGCGGGATGGCCTTCGCGTATTCCCCGCGGGCCGAGTAGGCCACCGCCAGGTTGTTGTTCACCACCACGTCGCGGGGCGCCTTGCCGATCTCCGACTCCCAGAGCGCGAGGTCGCTGCTCCAGTCGGCCGCGCGCACCGCCGAGCGGACTCCCAGGACGGCCACCAGCGCGAAGACCGCGGCCACGACGGCCGGCGTCCGGCGGATCGATCCGATCACGGCCGCCACGGCGATGCAGAATCCCGCCGAAGGGAGGTAGGTGAGCCGTTCCGCCATGAGCACGCCGATGGGGAAGATGTGCAGCACCGGCAGCAGCGCGCCGAACGTCCAGAGGACGCCCGCCGACGGGAGGGGGTACCGGCGCAGCAGGGCGAGCGCGCCCACGACCAGAGGCAGCCACGCGAGGAGCGAGAGGAGGAATCCGGCGCCGGGCCGCGTGACGAGCGGGACCCGGGCGGCGTAGGCGAAGTCGGTGCCCAGGAAGCCCGGGAACGACAGCAGCCTCACGTACTCGGCCAGGATGCGACTCGTGGTGTAGGTCACCGTGGATCGCGGCACGCCGGCGAGCCACTGGGCCTCGAGCGGCACCCTCGGCACTCCCCGCAGGAGGAGGTAGGGCGCGAGCGAGAGCATCAGCACCCCCGAGACCGCGACGGCGCGCACCAGCGCCCGCCGCGCCCTGCCGTCCGTGAAGCCGGGCTCGTCGACGATCCCAGCCGCTCCCGGCACGGCCCCCGCGACGATCCCGTAGAGCAGCGGGAAGACGGCGGCCCCCTCGTTCGCGAGGATGGCGAGCGCCCCCATCCCCACCGCCGCCGCGAGCCGGCCCAGGCTGCGCGCCGCCCCGCGCCCGGAGAAGCAGACCAGCAGGGCCGCCATGGCGAAGGTGGTCGAGAGCAGCTCCTTGCGCCCCACGATGGGGGCGATCGCCTCCACGTGGGCCGGGTGCACCGCGAAGAGAAGCCCGGCCACCAGCGCCACCCACGGCGCCCGGTCGGGCATGGTCGCCTCGGCCAGCCGGCGGGCCAGAGACAGGACGAGCAGCGAGGCCGCCACGTGGAGGAGCAGGTTCACGAGGTGATAGCCCAGCGGCGCCCGCCCGTGCACCGCGTAGTTGGCGGCGAAGGAGAGCGTCGTCACCGGACGGAAGAGGCCGCCGGTGGTGCCCGGGCCGCCGTAGTTGTACGGCGACGTCAGGATGCGCGCGGCGTTGCGCAGGCCCCCCTGGACGAGCGGGTTCTCCACCACCGCCCACCCGTCGTCGAGCACGGGAGGGTTCGGGAGCGTCTGCGCGAAGGGCAGGACGGCGGCGAGCGCCACCAGGATCCAGGCCCGACGGAGGATCGTGGTCATCTCCACGCTCCCGGCCGCGCGTACACCTGCGCGAGCGGGACCTCGTCGAGGTAGGCGCCGGCCACGGGGCGCGTGACGTGGAACTCGGTCCAGGTTCGGAACTCCCGGTCACGAAACTCCTGGTGATACTGCCAGATCGAGATGTCGGCGTCCTCGGGCCCGGAGGCCACGGTGAGATCCTTCCGCAGCCGGCCGTCGCGCTGGTACTGGTGCGCCGCGAGCGCGGTGGTCTCCTGGAACCAGACCCGCGACCCGGGCGCGGCGTGTTCGTTCACCGCGGGGAGAACCGCCACCGCCGCCTCACCCCAGAACTGGCGCTGCATTCCCATCGTCGCCGCCCCGGGCGCGCCTCCGGCGATCTCGTTCCAGGCGGCGGTGCCGAAGGGGTGGACGTGCACCACCTGCCAGGCCGCGGGGGCCAGGACGAGGAACGCCAGCACGCCGGTGACGGCGGTGGCCCGCGCCGGCCAGAGGAGCCTCCCGGTGGTGACGAGCGCCCGTGCCCCGAGGAGGGCCAGGAAGGGCATGGCCGGCATCCAGTGCTTCACCCCGCCGAAGCGGGGCACGGTCGGCCAGGCGATGAGGGCGATCGGGAAGAGGGCCGAGAGCAGCAGCAGCCACTCCGTGGCGACGGAGACCTCCGGCCCCCGTCCCCTCCAGGCCGCGACGACACGGGCCAGGGCCTGGGCGACGCCGCCCCCCATGGCGACCAGGATGGCCAGCGGGACGGTGAGCGCGGTGACCACGAACGGGTAGGCCACCGGGAACGGGGGCTTCCGGAGCAGCTTCCCGAGGTACATCCAGGGGTAGTTCTCGTGGTGCAGGTGGTAGCCGAGCCACTCCTGGATCCGGGGAACGGTGTGGTGCCAGAGCCACGGCCAGGCGGCGACCAGGACCAGCGGCCCGATCCCCGCCATGGCGACGAGCGCCCAGGGGAAGCGGTGGCCGCGCACCGTGCCCACCGCGCCTTCCGAGGCCGGTCCGTGGCCCGGCTGCCGTCCCCGGTACGATCCGAGCACCCAGGCGGCGAGCAGCACCGGCGGGAGGAACCAGGCGTTGTGCTTGGTCGCGAGCGCCGCGCCGAAGAGGATCCCCGAGGCCACGGCCCATCCGGCGGTGGAGAGGCGTCCCCGGGAGGCGCTGGTACTGCGCCAGAAGGCGTAGGTGGTGGCGAGCACGAGCGCGGTCACCGGCAGGTCCAGCGCCGCCGGGTGGGCGTGCCAGAAATTCCTCGGCACCAGGAAGAAGAGCGCCGGCGCGATCGCGCCGCCGGGAGGCCCGGCGAGGTCGAAGCCCCACAGCGCCAGCAGCAGGGCGAGAAACGCGGCGAGCAGCCATGCCCCCGCCCTCGACCCCTGCACCTCGCCGAGGAGTCCCGTCGCGTCGGACAGGGCGGTCCGGGTGAGCCCGAAGAGCCCCTTCGCGAGGCCCGGATGCTCGTGATTCAACGCGTAGTGACGATCGACGGCCGCCAGCACATGGGCCGGGTCGCGGAGCGCCTCGCGCCAGAACCGGGAATAGGACGCCCCGGCCTCGACGTAGACGCTCTCATCCCGGGAGATGCCGACCGCGGGGGACGTGGCCGCGGTGACCGCCAGCACCAGGGCGCCCCACGCCAGGGCGATGCCTCTCCTCGCAGTCACGGCAGGGCCACCAGGTCCAGGCAGACCCCGCGCGGCAAGGGCCCCGAGGGGACGACCTCCAGGGCGACCTCGTGCCGGGCCGGAGGGAGCCGGGACGTGTCGATCTGGACGGTCCGCCACGCCGGTGCGGACGCCGCAGCCTCGACGCGCCCGAGCTCCACGCCGTCCACCATCACCCGCACCGACGCCGACGCGCCGGTCCCGGACACGTCGCCCGCCAGTCCCACGTGTCCCCGCAGCGCCACCCCCAGCGGCGCCGGCGGCAGTCGAACGACGGCCGTCCCGGGATGCGGCCCGGCGAACCGGGCCACGACGCAGTCCCGGGGAAGGAAGCCCACTTCCCGGATTTCCCGGGCGACCACCGCCGGGCCCTGGATCCGTGCCGCCGGCAGCAGGTCGGCGAGGGACCAGAGCGGCAGGAGCGGCGAGCGAAGGTCGAAACGGGTGAGGGTCAGCTGCCCGATGCGAAGCGGCCCCTCCGCGGCCCCGGAGCGCGCCTGGAGCTCGGCGGCGATGCGTCCCGTCCCTCCGGGTGCGTCTGGCAGGGACAGGAGCCAGACGCGGCGGATGCCCGCCAGGTCCTCGGCACCCTCGGCGTAGGAGGGGTAGGCCAGGACGGGCAGGGAGGCCTCCGGTCGCGTGGGCAAGCGCTCCGGCAGGATCTCCCGGGCCCTCTCGGCCCACGGAGGGGCGAGCGCCACCGCATCGCCGGGCCGGGTGTCGCGGGCCAGCACGGCCGCGACCGCCTTCCAGTCGGAGGACGACGGCAGCCGCCCGGGGAGGGTGGCCTGGAACCAGATGCCGTACACCCCCGCGGCGACGACGGCGGCGGCGAACAGGCCCGCCCAGGCCGCGTCCTGCGGAGGCCAGAGGGTCGCGCGGGCGCGCCTCCGCAGCTCGTACCACCCGGTGGGATCCGGAGGGGGCGGCGTCGGGAGGCGGTAGGTCGGCCCGTGCGGATCCGGAGGATTGTTCACGGACAGTGAATCAGGTCTTGGCCAGGCGGATGCGCCGCTCGCTCTTGTCACGGCAGAAGGAGTCCAGCTCGAACTCGGGGTCCTCGGGCAGGGACGGCGACCAGGACGGGTGCATGGCGCACCGGGCGTCGTAGCAGTGGTGGAGGTCCCAGAGGTGGCCGATGAAGTGGATGCACTCCCGGGCCAGCCGCCGCCGGTAGACCTCGATGGAGGCCTCGGTGACGCCGCGGGGCCTGAAGCGGAAGGTGGAGACCAGCGCTCGCTCGCCTCCCTGCAGCGCGTGACCCCAGGCCGGCGGCTCGCCCAGGGGCCCCTTGGGGTTCGCGAGCTCCACGTCGGTGAGGTAGACCACCTTGTCGTCGGCGTAGGCTCGCACCGGGGGTGCGTCGTCGAGCAGCTTGAGGGCGTCGAAGCGGCCGTCGGGCAGCTCGGCCTTGCGCGGCAGCGCCCGGTCGCCCTGGTGCTCGGTGCCGATGCCGAAGGACCGGTACAGGGTCTTGGAGAGGAAGGCGATGTCCCCTTCGTCGAAGGGGGCGAGGGTCACGATGCGGATCACTTCTTCTTCCCCTTGGCCGGCTTTGCCGGCTTCTTCGCCGGAGCCGCCTTCTTGGGCGCTGGCTTCTTCGCGGGAGGCGGTGCCTTCCTGGCGGGAGGGGCGGCCTTCTTCGCGGGAGGCGGAGCGGCCTTCTTCGCCGGCGGCGCGGCCCTGGGCGGCGGAGCCGGCTTCTTCGCGGCGGGAACCGGCTTCGGTGCGGTTGCCGGTTTCGCCGGCTTCGCGGCCTTCACCGTCGCCGGGGCCTTGGGGGGCGCCACCTTGGCGGGAGCCACCTTGACCGGGACGGCCGCCTGCTCCTCGGAGCCTTCCTCCGCGGGCTTTTCGCCCTCGGACTCGCCCTCCTCGGAGTCCTCCGACTCACCCACCGCGGCACCCTCCAGCGCGCCGAGGTCGATGCCCAGCTCGGCCAGCCCGAGGTCGTCCTCGTCCTCGGCGGCCGCCGGCTTCTTCCGCTTCCACGGCGGCCCCTTCAGCTCGACCGGGGTGGGAGGCGTCTTCAGGGGGAGCTTCACCCCGGCGGGCGGCATGAGCGCGTAGTCGATGTAGTCCTCGGCGATCACGGCGGGAACGCCGAGGGCGACCGAGATCTCGTTCACCAGCAGGTGGCGGGAGCTGTCGTAGAGCTCGCGCTCCTTGGCGGGCAGCGGGCGCAGTCGAGACAAGGAGTGAAGCCCCTTCACCACCTCGGCCACGCCCAGCACGCCTCCGGCGATGAGGCGTTCGACGTTGTCGCGGTGGCGGACCTTCCAGTCCAGCTCGGGGTCGTCGTAGGAGGCGCCGAGGTAGTGGAAGACCCCCTCGATGTCCTCGGCCGAGGCGACCCGCCGCAGGCCGATGGTGGCGACCTTCCCGAGAGGCACGAGGACCGTGGCGCCGTCCTCCTCCCGCGTCATCTTCACGAACTCGAGCCGCTGGCCGGCGATGTCCTTCTGCTCGAGCCCGGTGACGCGGTAGACGCCCTGCTTCGGGTAGACCACGCGGTCGCCGGCCTTCAGGTCGGACGACGAGGCGATGGTTCCGCCCGCGGAGGGGACTTCCTCTTCCTGCTTCTCGGCGCGCTCGCGCTTCCCGGGCGTTCTCACGGCGCCCACCGTTACCACGCGGCCCGGGGACCGGCAACGCCGGGATCCCTCAGGGATCCCGCGAGGGTGGCAGGGGGAGGAAGGGACTGGTGCGACGGACGTAGGCCACGTACTCGGGGCGCCGGCCGGCGATGTCCTTCTCGAGGAGGGAGACCCCGGACACCCTCACCAGGAGGAAGGACATGAGGGCCGGCCCGGCGAGACACCAGAGGGCTCCCGTGCCCGCGCCGATGAGCCCCAGTCCCCACCACAGGAGCGCGTCGCCGAAGTAGTTGGGGTGGCGCGTGTACCGCCAGAGGCCGGTCTCCATCACCCGGCCCCGGCTGGCCGGGTCGGAGAGGAACCGGGCGAGTTGCGCGTCGCCCACCGCCTCGAACGCGAGCCACGCGGCGAAGATCAGCGCCCCGGCCAGGTCGAGCAGGCCGAGCGGGTGGTCCGCTCCGAGCGCCGCGCCGGCCTGGAGCGGGAGGGAGACGATCCAGAGGAGCCCTCCCTGCAGGAGGAAGACGGTGAAGAGGCTCACCACGGGGAAGCGGTCTCCCCAGGTGGCCCGCATGGCCTGGTAGCGCCGGTCTTCCTCCTTCTTCTTGCGCCAGCGGGTTCCGATGTGGAGAGCCAGACGGAGTCCCCACACGGAGGTGAGGACCACGAGCAGCGTGGCCCGATCCGAGGGAGGCGACAGCGAGGCCGCCACGATCGCCACGAAGGCGAAGCCCGGGCCCCAGAAGACGTCGGCGATGGATGCGTCCCGCAGCGGCAGGGAAAGGGCCCACACGATCGCCACGTAGGCCGCGATGGCGGCGGCGCAGGTCGCGAGGACCGTGGTCACGGCCGCTCGACGGCGCCCCGCCAGAGGCGCACGCTGGACCAGAGGACGAAGGCGAGCCAGAGCGGACCGGCCACGCCGAGGAGCTTCGCGGCCGCCTCCGAGAAGGGCTGTCCGGCCACCGGGATCGAGGCCGCCCCGGCCACGAGCCCCAGGAGGGCGAGCGCGCGGACGCCCTTTCCCCACAGTGCGGCGCCCAGGGCGAGGAGCCCGATGCCGAGGAGGAGGTTGAAGAGGGCATCGAGCGAGAGGGTGACGCCGAGCAGCGCACGGGCCGCCGGCGCGCACGCAGCCCCCTCGCAGCCGGGAAGGACGTGCGAGACCAGCACCAGCGGCGTCACGCAGCCGGCCGCATTGAAGAGCGCGCCGACGGCGATCGAGGAGGCGCCGAGGCGGGCCCACGGGGTGTCCACCTGGCGGCCCAGCGCCGCCGCCCATCCGGACAGCGCGACCAGTCCCAGGATGAACGACACGGCGCTCGCCACCGTCGCCTGGGGGTGGGCGAGGGAGAGCGCCGCCCACCGGTCGATGTCGGTGGGACGGTAGGCGACCGGCACGTTCCAGAGGAACGCCACGCCGGCGACGTTTCCGGCGAAGCCGGCGACGCCGAGGAGGGACGAGATGCGGTCAGGACGCGGCTGGCTCTGCGTAGGAATAGGCGATCTCCACCTTCTGGGGGGAACCGTCCTGGGCCGCGACGTTGGAAACGCCGACGTAGCGGACGAGACGGCGCGTGGCCGGGTCGTACTCCCCCTCGAGGGAGGGGGCGAGGATCCGGAGGAAGAAGCTGGTGGGCTCGAAGCGGACCCGCACCCGTCCGCTGTCGAGCCGCTCGCCGCGGAGCCGGAAGCCGAAGGCGTCGAGGCGCCCGGGGAGGGCGAGGGACACCTCGAGGACCTCGCCCCGGGCCAGCTCGTCGAGGTGGGCCCGGGCATAGCGGTCGAGCCCCTGCCCGGCGACGAGCGGCACGTCCTCCGGGAGGGGAAGGACCCTGGCCCGGTCGCCGTCGAGCAGACGGACGCCGTCGCCGTCGCGCCGGACCGCCTCCCGCGCCCCGGTCCGCAGGTCCTGGAACTCGTAGTCGGGCGCGAAGGAGCCCGGGGAGTAGGCCGAGAGCAGCCGGGCGATGGTGCGCCCCTCCGCATCGGCATAGCGGGTCTCCGCCGAGACGACGCGCCCTCCCGAGAGTCGGACCTCGTGGGTCTCGACGTAGGCCACCGAGCCGTCGCTCCCGCGGGCCACTCCCTGGAACCGCTCCACCTGGGTGGTGGCGGCGAGGAGGACGGAGGCGACGATCGTCGTGGCGATCACGTCAGGCCCTCCCGCGGGGGCGGCTGAGCAGCATCTGGGCGTCGCCGAGGTAGCCCTCGGCGAAGCCGGCCTCGCAGTAGCAGAGGTAGAAGTGCCAGATGCGGCGGAAGCGCTCGTCGGTGAGCCGCGCCACCGCGTCGGCGTTCCGGGCCAGGTTCTCCCGCCAGGCGGCCAGCGTGGTCGCGTAGTGCGGGCCGATGTCGTCGAGGCGCCGCAGGGTCAGGTCGGAGGAGCGGGTGGCGGCCTGGAGCAGCGCGGTGATGGAGGGGATGTTCGAGCCCGGGAACACGTAGCGCTTGATGAAGTCCACCCCCCGTACGTGCTGCTCGTACCGGGCGTCGGCGATGGTGATGGTCTGGAGCGCCATGAGCCCGTCGTCCTCGAGCAGGGAGGCGCACTTCGAGAAGAAGGTGCCGTAGTAGTCGGCGCCCACCGCCTCGAGCATCTCCACCGAGACGAGCTTGTCGAAACGGCCCTGGAGGTCCCGGTAGTCGGTGTGGAGGACGGTCACGCTGTCGGAGAGCCCGGCGTCGGCGACGCGCCGGCGGGCGCGGGCCAGCTGGTTCGCCGAGATCGTGGTCGTGGTGACGCGGCATCCGTAGCGGGAGGCGGCGTGGAGGGCGAAGGCGCCCCAGCCGGTGCCGATCTCGAGCAGGTGGTCCTCGGGACCGAGCCGGAGCATGCGGCAGAGCCGGTCGATCTTGGCGATGCTCGCCTCCTCGAGGGTGGCGTCGGGGCGCTCGAAGACCCCGCAGGAGTAGGTCATGGTGGGGTCGAGCATGAGCTGGAAGAAGTCGTCGCCCAGGTCGTAGTGCTCGGCGATGTTCCGGCGGCT
The DNA here is from genome assembly GCA_027349605.1 of Anaeromyxobacteraceae bacterium. Taxonomy (GTDB): domain Bacteria; phylum Myxococcota; class Myxococcia; order Myxococcales; family Anaeromyxobacteraceae; genus CAIOAK01. The sequence goes on along the minus strand of DAIEMM010000381.1, from coordinate 2,838 downwards.
GCCGGTCCGCGTGTTGCGGCGGAGGGCGTGCCGGATCGCGTCGACCGGGCGGCGGAGCGCGGCCAGCCCCCCCTCCAGGCCGTCCATGGCGGCCACGTTCCGGGCCACCAGGCGGACCACCGAGGTGAGGTCGGGGGTGTCCCATTCACCGGCGGCGTAGGACTCGGCGGACCCCAGCGTTCCGCCGGTGGCGACCCGGCGCCAGAAGGCCGGGTGGCGGACCACCACCTCGGCGGAGAGGCCGTCGGCGGCCGGGCTCCCGAAGGTGGTGCTCGCTCCCCCTTCACGCAGGGTGAGCTGGCCGTCGGTGAGGCCGGAGAGGCGTGGCAGCACGAGGGCGCGGAAGGAGAGTCCGGAGGGGGGCGCGGTCCCGGCTTGGGCCTGGCTCGTCATGGCGTGCTCCTCGGCGCGGACGCGGCCGCGCGCTTGTCGGGGTGGACGTGGAACGGGGTGCCCTTCACCCAGAGTCGCAAGGCCTGCCAGTAGATGGCGGCGTGGACCTTCCAGGCCATGAGCGGCTGGAGGAAGGCGGCGCGCCGGAGCGCGGCGGGGGAGAGGTCGCCGCTGCGGCGCATGGCCAGCCTGGCCCGGAAGACCTCGGTTCCCTCCTCGAGGTTCGCCATCTCGACCTGCAGCGACGCGCCCGGCGCGGGGAGACGCCAGACGTAGGACTGCTCCATCGGGTAGAACGGCGAGACGTGGAAGGCCTTCTCGAAGGTGGAGGCGGCGCCGTCCGGACCGGCCGGGAGGACGTAGGCGTGCCGCTCGCCCCAGGGGGAGTTGGTGATCTCGGCCACCACGGCCCGGAACGTCTCGCCGTCCGCGTCGAAGCAGTAGTAGAAGCTCACCGGGTTGAAGACGTAGCCCAGGGAACGCACGTGGGTGAGGAGGCGAACCGGCCCTTCGGGCCGGAACCCCAGCGCCGCCTCGACCCGGTCGCGCACCTCGGTGGCGAGGTCGCGGGACGGGTCGCCCAGGTAGTCGGCGCGCCGGAACGTCCGGAGCCCGAGCCCGGGCAGCTCGTCGAGGTCGAGGTACAGCATGTACATGCGGTAGGAGAAGGCGTGCGCGCGCGGGCCGCGTCGCGCGTGCGACACGGTGCCCGTGTAGATGGCGCTCGCCCGGCGCGTCACAGGGTCTCCCCGAACGCCTTGCACACGGCGAGCGCGCTCACCACGCCGTCCTCGTGGAACCCGTTGCGCCAGTAGGCCCCGCAGTAGCTGGTGTCGCGGTGGCGGATGAGCTCCCCGTGCCGCCTCTGGGCCGAGACCCCGGGGGTGGAGAAGACGGGGTGCTCGTAGGTGACGTCGAGCAGGGTCCGGTCGTCGGCCACGGCGCAGCTGCGGTTCAAGGTCACGAAGTAGTCGCGCCTCGTGTCGGGCGACTGGAGCCGGTTCATCCAGTAGGTGACGGTGGCGCCGTCCTGTCCGGCGTCGTCCAGGTGGTAGTTCCAGGATGCCCAGGCCTTCCGGCGTCGCGGCATCACCCGCTCGTCGGTGTGGAGCCGGACCTGGTTGGCGCGATAGGGGAAGCGGCCGAGCAGCCCGGTCTCGAGGGGCGAGGCGTCGGCGAGCATGCGCAGCGCCTGGTCGGCGTGGACCGCGAGCACGGCATGGTCGAACCTCTCGGCGGCCTGGCCGGCGGCCTTCACCGTCACCCCGTCGCCGCGGGTGATGCTCGCGACCGGGGACCCGCTGCGCACCTCGCCCCGGAAGCCACCCAGGATGGCCCGGACGTACTCCCGCGAGCCGCCCCGGATCGTGAGCCAGGGGAACTCCTTCTTCACCTCGAGGAACCCGTGGTTCTCGAAGAAGCGGGCCAGGAACCGGGCCGGGAACTCGCGGACCCCCTGGGAGGACGACGACCACACCGAGCCCACCAGCGGGAGCAGGTGGTCCTCGACGAACCCGCGCGAGTAGCCGCGGGCCGTGAGCCACTCGAGGAGCGGGATCTCCGAGCCCTCGTCGAGGAGATCCTTCGCCTCCCGGTAGAACCGGGGAATGTCGTAGAGCATCCGGTAGAACCGCGGGTCCAGCAGGTTGCGCTTCTGGGCGAGCAGCGCGGAGAGCGCAGGGGCGCCGTACTCGAAGTCGCGCCGGTCGCTCCGCACCGAGAAGCTCATGTCGCTCTCCTTCCAGGAGACGCCGAGCTGGCGGAGGAGGGCGAGGAAATTCGGGTAGGTGCGCTCGTTGAAGACGATGAATCCGGTGTCCACCGGCACGGTGCGACCGTCCTCCGGGACGTCGACCGTGTGGGTGTGGCCCCCCACGCGGGCGTCCGCCTCGAAGAGGACCACGTCGTGACGGCGCGAGAGGAGGTGCGCCGAGACGAGCCCGGAGATCCCGGAGCCGACCACCGCGACCTTCATCGCGACCCGTCCGTCCTGGCCAGCCGGTAGTGGGAGACCTGCCACTCCCGGCCACGGTCGAAGCCGAAGAGCTCGGCGCAGGCCAGGAAGAACATCTGCCAGCGCCGCACCTGCACGCGTGCCTCGGCGGAGGGGAGCGGACCGGTGAGCGCGGCGATGGCCGCGTCGGCGTTGGCGACGAGCTTCGCGTGCCAGGCCTCCGAGGTCCGCGCGTAGTGGATTCCCGGGACGACCCAGTCCTCCTCGAGGGCGAGCGGGCCGGACACCCGCGGCAGCAGGTCGTGGGACGGCATCATCCCGCCCGTGAAGAAGTGACGCCCCATCCAGTCGTCGTCGGCCTCGGTCTCGAAGAGGTAGGCGAACCGCGCGCTCGTGAAGACGTGGATGAACACCTTCCCGCCCGGGTTCAGCCAGCCCGAGATGCGGCGGAAGAGCTCCGGCCAGTTGCGCATGTGCTCGAACATCTCCAC
>DAIEMM010000350.1 GCA_027349605.1 Anaeromyxobacteraceae bacterium | reverse complement strand
CCGTTCCGACGGTGTCGAAGAAGTCGGAGAGCATGAGCGAGAAGACGGTGAGCGCCGCCGCCCCGGCGCCCAGCGCCCCCACGAAGGAGAAGTCGAATCTCCCCACCTGCGAGAAGTCGGGAGCGGCCACGATCGACCGGGGGATGGCCACCTCCCCGGGGCCGAAGCCGGAGGCGTCGCCGAAGGCGAGGCGGGCCAGCACCGCCATCACGGTGGCGGTGAGGATGCCGATGAGGAGCGCCCCATTCACGTTCCGCAGCACGAGCCAGGCCGTGAAGAGCAGGGTGAGGGCGAAGAGCAGGACGGGGAAGCCGGAGAGGTGGCCCGCCTTGCCCAGCGCGACCGGCACCGGGCCGGAGGGGCTGCGCGAGACGAAGCCCGCCTCGACGAATCCGATGATGGTGAGGAAGAGGCCGATGCCGACGGCCAGCGCGCGCTTCATGCCCAGCGGGACGGCGTCGGACACGGCACGGCGGAAGCCGGAGAGCACCAGCGCGGTGACCGCCAGGCCCTCGGCGACCACCACGCCCATGGCCTGGGGCCAGGTGAGGTGCAGGGTGGCCACCAGCTGGAAGGCCACCACCGAGTTGAGGCCCATGCCCGCGGCCAGCGCGAGCGGCAGGTTGGCGAGGAGCCCCATGGCGACGGTGGCGACGGCCGCCACCAGCGCCGTGGAGGTGAGCACCGCCGGGAAGGGGAGCCGGTTCCCGGCGGCGTCGGCGACCCTTCCCAGGATGACCGGATTGACGAAGAGGATGTACGCCATCGTCATGAAGGTGGTCGCTCCCGCGATCACCTCCGTCCGCACGCTGGAACCGCGCTCCGAGATTCCGAAGAAGCGGTCCAGCGTACCCCTGGGATCGGCCGTCGACGTCATGCCGCCTCCCGACGCGCCCTCGCGTCAGGAAAGGCTCAGTGGATGTTCCACTGGACCAGGACCTGCGGCGCCGAGACCGTGTGGCGCTCGAAGCCGTCGAAGACGTACGAGTGGAGGTACCACTCGACGCCGGCGTAGAGGGCGCTCTTCTTCCCGCCGAACGGCGCCAGCACGTCGACCATGAGCTCCGGCTGGAACATCACGTCCACGCCGCCGGTGGAGTACTGGTACATGTCCATGAAGCCGGTGAAGAGGAAGGGCACCGGGCCGATCTGGAAGGGAACCGTCCAGTACGGGCTGAACTGCCAGGTGCTCGTGTAGATCGTGCCGCCCACGCCCGGGGCGATCCAGAGCGAGCTGTACCGGTAGTAGAAGGCCATGCCGACGTAGATGTTCCAGGGCAGGAACAGGTCCACGCTCGGGCCGACCAGGTAGGCCGCGAAGTTGTTGCCGATGTTGATCTCGCCGGCCACGCCCCAGTTGCCGATGACGCCGAGCACCGGGTCCTTCATCCCCAGCATCTGGTTCACGAAGAGGCGCGGGTGCCACTCGGCGTAGAGCTTGGCGTTGCCGTCCGAGAGCCCGGTGAAGGGGCTGATGAACTCGCCCTGGTACATGTCGACGAAGGCGAAGCTGTCGCCGTACTTGAACTGCGTGTAGTTGTTGATCGTCAGGGTGAACATGCCCTGGGTCTTGGTGAAGTACCCGAGCTGGGCGTCGGAGAACCCGCCGCCCCAGAGGCCCTGCACGTTCGTGGTGGTGAAGAAGGACTCCTCCTTCGGCGGGGGCGGCGCCTCGGCGGCGATGGCCGGCGCGGCGAGGGCGAGCGAGAGAAGGGCGGCGAGAAGCGGCAGCTTCCTGCGGAGGAACGGCGAGTTCATGTGGTGGGATCCCTCTGGTGGTTGAAAAGAAGCGACGCAACCTAGATCGGTCGTCTGACGTTGTCACCCGGGAAGGAGGGCCCCGTTCGTGGTAATCCTCCCGCGGAGGCTCCCGTGAACGTCGTCTTCCTCTCGCCCCATTTCCCCCTCAACTTCTGGCACTTCGTGGCCGCCCTGCGCGAGGCCGGCGCGACCCCCCTGGCGGTCGCCGACGAGCCCTGGGAGAGGCTGCGCCCCGAGCTCCGGGGGGCCGTGGCCGAGTACTACCGGGTGCCGGACATGCACCGGTACGACGACCTGGTGAGAGGGCTGGGATTCCTCACCTTTCGCCACGGGAAGATCGACCGCATCGACTCCATGAGCGAGTACTGGCTCTCGACCGAGGCCCGGCTGCGGGAGGACTTCAACGTCCCCGGCCTCCGCCCCGCCGACCTGGCCGTGATCCAGCGCAAGACCGGCATGAAGGGGCTCTTCGCCAGGGCCGGGGTGCCGGCCGCGCCCGCCCACCTGGTCCGGGAGCCGGAGGACGCCCGCGCCTTCGTGGCCCGGGTGGGGTACCCGCTCGTGGCCAAGCCCGACGTGGGGGTGGGGGCCTCGCGCACCTGGAAGCTCGAGAAGGGTGCCGATCTGGAGGCGTTCCTCGGGTCCCGCCCGGCGGTCGACTACGTCCTGGAGGGCTTCGTGGAGGGGGACATCGTCACCTACGACGGGCTCGCCGACCGCGACGGCCGCGTGGTCTTCGACGCCTCGCTCCGCTACAGCCGTGGGATCATGGAGGTGGTCAACGAGGACACCGACGTCTGGTACCACGCCGCCCGCGACATCGAGCCGGACCTGGCCGACGCGGGCCGGCGCCTGGTCCGTGCCTTCGACATCCGGGAGCGCTTCTTCCACATCGAGTTCTTCCGCCGCGGGGACGGCTCCCTCCATGCACTCGAGGTGAATGTCCGCCCCCCGGGCGGCATGACCGTCGACATGTGGAACTACCAGAACGACGCCGACCTCTACCGGGCCTGGACCGACCTCCTGGTGCACGGCCACGTGGCCCATCGCTTCGAGCGCCCGTACTGCGTGGCCTACGTGGGACGGAAGGACCGCTACCGCTATGCGCTCCCGCTCGAGGAGGTGCTGGCGCGCTACGGGCCGCTGCTCGTGCACCA
>DAIEMM010000349.1 GCA_027349605.1 Anaeromyxobacteraceae bacterium | reverse complement strand
AAGTTCCAGCGCTCCAACCAGAACACCTGCATCAACCAGAAGCCCATCGTGAAGCCGGGCGAGCGGGTCAAGAAGGGCGACGTCATCGCCGACGGCCCGGCCACCGAGATGGGCGAGCTCGCGCTCGGCCAGAACGTGGTCGTCGCCTTCATGCCCTGGCAGGGATACAACTTCGAGGACTCCATCCTCCTGTCCGAGCGGCTCCTCAAGGAGGACGTCTACACGTCCGTCCACATCGAGGAGTTCGAGGCGGTCGCCCGCGACACCAAGCTGGGCAAGGAGGAGATCACCCGGGACATCCCGAACGTCGGCGAGGAGGCCCTCAAGGACCTCGACGAGTCGGGCATCATCCGCATCGGCGCCGAGGTGAAGGCGGGCGACATCCTGGTGGGGAAGATCACCCCCAAGGGCGAGACCCAGCTCTCCCCCGAGGAGAAGCTGCTCCGCGCCATCTTCGGCGAGAAGGCCGGCGACGTGCGGGACAGCTCCCTGCGCGTGCCCCCGGGAGTCTCCGGCACGGTGATCAACGCCAAGGTCTTCAGCCGCAAGGGCGTGGAGAAGGACGAGCGCGCCAAGGCCATCGAGGACGCCGAGGAGGCCAAGCTCCTCAAGGATCAGAACGACGAGATCCGCATCATCCAGGACTCCGCGTTCCAGAAGATCCGCAAGCTGCTCTCCGGCAAGGAGGTGGCGGCGCGCCTGGTGGACGACAAGGGCGAGCAGCTGCTCAAGAAGGGCGACGCCCTCTCCGACGAGCTGCTCGACACCGTCCCGCAGCGCTACTGGGGCGAGATCGCGGTGGCCGGCACCCAGGACGTGCAGGAGAAGGTCCGCAAGATCGTCGAGAACTTCGAGGAGCAGCGCGAGCTGGTGAAGCTGCTCTTCGGGGAGAAGATCGGCCGCCTCAAGAAGGGCGACGAGCTGCCCCCCGGCGTCATCAAGATGGTCAAGGTCTACGTCGCCATCAAGCGCAAGCTGGCGGTGGGCGACAAGATGGCCGGCCGCCACGGCAACAAGGGCGTGGTGTCCCGCATCCTGCCCGAGGAGGACCTGCCCTACCTGGAGGACGGCCGTCCGGTCGACATCGTCCTCAACCCGCTGGGCGTTCCCTCCCGCATGAACGTCGGCCAGATCCTCGAGACCCACCTGGGGTGGGGCGCCCGCAACATCGGCTGGCGCGTCGAGGAGATGCTCGAGAAGAAGTTCGGGCCCGACGTGATGCGCAAGTACATCAAGAAGGCCTTCGAGGGGGCCGGCGCGTCCAACGAGCGCATCGTGCAGATCATCGACGAGATCCCCGACCGGGAGGTCCCGAAGCTGGCCCAGAAGATGGTCCGCGGAATCTTCACCGCGAGCCCGGTGTTCGACGGGGCCCGGGAGGAGGAGGTCCGCTCCATGCTGACGCACGGATCGGCCACCATGCAGTCGACCCTCTTCGACGGGCGCACCGGGGAGGCCTTCGACCACGACGTCACCGTCGGCATCATGTACATGCTCAAGCTGCACCACCTGGTGGACGAGAAGATCCACGCCCGGTCCATCGGGCCGTACTCGCTGGTCACCCAGCAGCCGCTGGGCGGCAAGGCCCAGTTCGGCGGCCAGCGCCTGGGAGAGATGGAGGTCTGGGCCATGGAGGCCTACGGCGCCGCCTACTCGCTCCAGGAGTTCCTCACCGTGAAGTCCGACGACGTGGTCGGCCGCACGCGCATGTACGAGGCCATCGTCAAGGGCGAGAACACGCTGGAGTCGGGCCTGCCCGAGTCCTTCAACGTGCTCATCAAGGAGCTCCAGAGCCTGGCGCTCGACGTCGACCTCATGGAGTCGCCCGAGGCCGTGAAGGCCCGCGAGCAGGCCGAGGCCGAGGCCGACCCGCTCGGCCTGGCCACTCCCAAGAAGACCGCCTAGGCGCGAATGACCCGGAACCCGAACGCCGCATCGAGGGACGAGACGTGAAGGACATCTTCAATTTCTTCGAGAAGCCCAAGGACCCGACGTCGTTCTCCGCCATCCGCATCTCGCTGGCCAGCCCGGACAAGATCCGGCAGTGGTCGCACGGCGAGGTGAAGAAGCCGGAGACCATCAACTACCGCACCTTCAAGCCGGAGCGGGACGGGCTCTTCTGCGCCAAGATCTTCGGCCCGGTGAAGGACTACGAGTGCAACTGCGGCAAGTACAAGCGCATGAAGCACCGGGGCGTGGTCTGCGAGAAGTGCGGCGTCGAGGTCATCCAGAGCAAGGTCCGGCGCGAGCGGCTCGGCCACATCACGCTGGCCACCCCGGTGGCCCACATCTGGTTCCTCAAGTCGCTCCCCAGCCGCATCGGGAACCTGCTCGACATCACCCTCAAGGACCTGGAGAAGGTCCTTTACTGTGAGTCGTACATCGTCACCGATCCCAAGCAGACCACGCTGCTGCGCGGCGAGCTGCTCTCCGAGGAGCGCTACCAGAAGCTCCGGGAGGAGATGGGCGAGGAAGCCTTCGACGCCGGCATGGGCGGCGAGGCCGTCCTGGCGCTCCTCCGTCACATCGAGGTGAACAGCCTCTCCGACCAGCTCCGCGCCGAGATGAAGGAGGCCACCTCCGACGCCAAGCGCAAGAAGATCGCCAAGCGGCTCAAGGTGGTGGACGCCTTCCGCGAGTCGGGCAACAAGCCCGACTGGATGATGCTCGAGGTCATCCCGGTCATCCCGCCCGACCTGCGCCCGCTGGTCCCGCTGGACGGCGGCCGGTTCGCCACGTCCGACCTGAACGATCTCTACCGCCGCGTCATCAACCGCAACAACCGGTTGAAGCGGCTCATGGAGCTGAACGCCCCCGACATCATCATCCGCAACGAGAAGCGGATGCTGCAGGAGGCGGTCGACGCCCTCTTCGACAACGGGCGGCGCGGCAAGACCATCACCGGCCCCAACAAGCGCCCGCTCAAGTCGCTCTCCGACATGCTGAAGGGCAAGCAGGGGCGCTTCCGCCAGAACCTGCTCGGGAAGCGCGTCGACTACTCCGGCCGCTCCGTCATCGTGGTGGGCCCCGAGCTCAAGCTGCACCAGTGCGGGCTCCCCAAGATCATGGCGCTCGAGCTCTTCAAGCCCTTCATCTACAACAAGCTGGAGGAGAAGGGCTACGTCACCACCATCAAGAGCGCCAAGAAGATGGTGGAGAAGGAGCGCCCCGAGGTCTGGGACATCCTCGACGAGGTGATCCGGGAGCACCCGGTGCTCCTCAACCGCGCCCCGACCCTGCACCGGCTGGGCATCCAGGCCTTCGAGCCGGTGCTCATCGAGGGCAAGGCCATCCAGCTCCACCCGCTGGTCTGCACCGCCTTCAACGCCGACTTCGACGGCGACCAGATGGCGGTGCACGTGCCGCTCAGCATCGAGGCCCAGCTCGAGGCCCGGGTGCTGATGATGAGCACCAACAACATCCTCTCGCCCGCGTCGGGCAAGCCGATCATCGTCCCCACCCAGGACATGGTCCTCGGCTGCTTCCACCTGGGAGGCAGGGGAGAGCGGAACGTGAACGGCCATCTGGTCGCCGTCGAAGTCCGCGTTGAAAGCGGTGCAGACCAGCGGGTTGAGCTTGATGGCCTTGCCTTCCACCAGCACCGGCTCGAAGGCCTGGATGCCCAGCCGGTGCAGGGTGGGCGCGCGGTTGAGCAGTACCGGGTGCTTCTGGATGATCTCGTCGAGCACGTCGTAGACCGCGCTCTGGCCCATCTCCACCATCTCCTTGGCCTGCTTGATGGTGAGGGCGATGCCGCGCTCCTCAAGCTTGTTGAAGATGAAGGGCTTGAAGAGCTCGATGGCCATGAGCTTGGGAAGGCCGCACTGGTTGAGCTTGAGGTCGGGCCCCACGACGATGACGGAGCGCCCGGAGTAGTCCACGCGCTTGCCCAGGAGGTTCTGGCGGAACCTGCCCTGCTTCCCCTTGAGCGTGTCGGAGAGCGACTTGAGCGGCCGGTTGTTGGTGCCCTTGAGGACGCGGCCGCGTCGGCCGTTGTCGAAGAGCGCGTCCACGGCCTCCTGGAGCATCCGCTTCTCGTTGCGGACGATCACCTCCGGGGCGCGCATCTCGATGAGCTTCTTGAGGCGGTTGTTCCGGTTGATGACCCGGCGGT
>DAIEMM010000341.1 GCA_027349605.1 Anaeromyxobacteraceae bacterium | reverse complement strand
GTCGATGACGAGGAAGGGCAGGAAGACGAGGAAGCCGATGGTGAAGGCCCGCCGCAGCTCCGAGACCACGAAGGCCGGAGCGAGCACGCCGAAGCCCTCCTCGGCGTCCCCTCCGGGCGGTGGGCTTCCCCGGGCTCTCGCCGCCAGCAGGGCGAAGGCCCGGCGGTCGGCCGGCGTGGCGAAGCGGGCCAGGAAGACGCGGAGCGGCTCGGCGGCGCGCGACGCGGCGGAGAGGGACTCCTCCGGGCCGCGCGGAGCAGGGGATTCCTGCCAGCGCATCCAGCAGGCCGACGCGACCGGCTGCATGACGAGGAGGGTGACGAGGAGGGCCAGCCCGGTGACGGCGGCGTTGGGGGGCACCTGCGGCACCCCGAGCGCCGACCGGAGGATCGAGAGGACCACCACCACCTTCAGGAACGAGGTGAGGGTGACGAGCGCGAGCGGGGCGAGGGCCATCGCCCCGAGGAGGAGGAGCAGCTCGACAGGCCGCTCCCCGGGGATCGCCTGCGCCAGGGCAGGTGTGATCACGGCGTGCCCTCCTTCCCGACGCGCGCCACCAGCCGGACCCCGTCGCGCCCCCAGCCGACGAGCACGACCTCGCCCCGGGCGCGGACGAGCGCGACCCCCGCGTCCCGCGAGAGGTGGGTCCGGTCCGTGATCTCGAGATCGCGGGGCCCCGGGAGGCGTGCGAGGCGCCGGCGCGCCAGCAGCGCGCCCGCGAAGAGGACGGCGAGCACGGCCGAGGCGAGAAGGGCTGGACCGGTCATGGCGTCCCCTCGAGCGAACCGATCCGCACGCCCACGGCACCGTCGACCTCGACCAGCTCGCCGCGGGCCACGGCGCGGTCCCCGATGCGGAGCGTGACCCCTCCGCTCCGGTCGATCCCGAGGGGGAGGACGGCCCCGGGCGCGATCCGCGCCAGCTCCCGCAGGGAGATGGCCACGGTGGCGAGCTCCACCTCGACCAGGACCGGGGCGGTGCCGGCCGCTCGCCCCGTGCCGGGGACGTCCACCGTCTCCACCTGGAGGGAGTCGCCCTCGACCCGACCTCGCGCCGCCATGCCGCCCGGAAGGCGAAGCGCGGTCTCGGTGGACGGGGTGTCGAGGAGGAGCACGTCCCCCGGCCGGAGGTCCTCGAGCTCCTCCTCGTCGAGCGCCACCTGTCCGTTCCGGACCGAGCCGTGAACGGGGACGTCCTGGAGGACAGGAGGGGCCTCGTGCGTCCGTGGGAGGGCCCGCAGGGCGGCTTCCGGCAGGAGCAGGAACGCACGCCCCTGGGCCCCCCCGGCGGAGACGGTGAGCTCGATGCAGACGGGGCGCGTGGGTCCGCCTCCCCGCAGGGCGAGCCTCGGAGCCAGCGCCGCCTCGATGGCGGTCTCGGCTGCCAGGGCGTCGAGCGCACCCAGGACCGCCAGCTCCACCACGGCGCGCCCGGCCGCCGAGATCGAGGACGAGGTCCCGGTGTGCCCTGCTCCTCCCGCGACCCGCTCGGCGAGCCGCGCGGCGAAGCCGCAGTCGACCGCGAGGACGGCGATGCCCGCGAGGGCGGTGAGGTCGATGGGAACGAGCGCCGCTCCCGCCGGCTCCAGGAGCCCGGGGAGGAGCCGGCCTCGCACGGCGGCCTCGCCACCCAGCACCGAGGAGAGCCCGAGCGCGGCGCTCCGGGCCGCGCGGGCTCCCAGGTCGAGGAGCGAGGCATCCACCTCGGTGAGGGCCGGTGCCACGACGGGAAGGTCGAAGGGGAGCACGTCGCCTGGACGGAGCACGGTCCATGCCGGCCGTTCCCCGCCGGAATCCTCGCCCTGGGAGAGGACGCAGGCGTCCGCGCCGCGAATCCCGGTCCGCGGCGCGGTCCGCAGCGCCGCCGCGAGCGCGGCGAGCCGCTCGGCCCGCGGTGCGGCGAGGAGCGAGCGGCTCTCGCCCACGTCGATGCCCGGATGTCGGGCCAGGAGCGCGGCCGCTCGCGCCGGGACGAGCGTCGCGGCGAGCGCGACGACCGCCGGAGGGGAGCTCACGCGTCGTCCTTGCGCCGGCGTCCCAGCGCGAGCGCGCCGGCGCCCAGGACGGCGGCGAGGGCCAGTGCCGACTCCGCCAGCCAGGTCCGGGAAGCCCGCGCCGCCGGGGCCCGGTCGATCGGGGATGCCGCCGTCTCGGTCAGGAGGACCGAGACCGAGGCCGGGTCGAGGCCGTCCGCCGCCCCGGCCACCATGCGTCGCAGGCCGTCGGCCTGGCCCTCCAGGCGGGCGCGGGCGTCGGGCCGGCACTTCAGGAGGACGGAGGCGCGCGAGGGGGATCCGGTACGGCCAGGGCCAGGTGGACGCGGGCGCCCACGACGCCGTCCAGCGCCTCGAGGGTCCGGGCCAGCTCCCCGGAGAGCGCGTGCAGGTAGCGCGCGTGCTCCTCGAGCGGGGTGGGGACCAGACCGGGGCTGCCGAAGAGCTCGGAGAATCCCGGGGATCGGGTGCGGGGCAGGTCCCGGGCGGAGAGCAGGCTGCGGGCGGCCGCCGCATCCGACGGGCGGACGGCGACGGTGAAGGTCCCGTCGTCCGATCCCTCCCGCTGCTTTCGCGCCGGGAGCCCCGCCTCGCCGAGGGCGACGAGGACCTGGTTGGCCTGGGGTTCGTCGAGCCGGTGGAGGAGCACCTCGTCGCCGCAGGCGGCGAGGAGGAGCAGCAGGGCGGGGAGCGGGGTGGTCCGGGACACGGTCACACCTGTGCGTTGAGCGCCTGCCGCAGCCCCTGGACCCCGTGCTCGACCGCACGGGCGGTGAACTCCACGGTCTGCGCGAAGCGATGCGAATCGGCCTGGAGGCAGAGCAGCTCCTGGGGACTGAAGGTGCGGCCGCCTCGAGCCTGGGCCAGCATCCCGTCGATCCGGGCCCGCACCCCCTCGATGTCCCGGAGTGCCGCGGGGAGCAGGGGCGGGGAGGAGGGAGCGGAGGCGCCCGGGACCGGGCGGGGCGCCTGCCGGTGCGCCGGGGCCGGATCGAACATGCGACGGAGCACGGCGGCCGGGGGCTGGACCGGTGCGGGAGCCGGCGCCAGCCCGGCCAGGCGGGGCGGGGTGGCCGGGTTCACTGGACGTTCTGGATGGCCGCGCGGGCCGCGTCGTGGCGGACCTTCATGACGTTCGAGACCGCCGTGAATTCCCGGGTCTCCCTCTGCATCCGCTCCTGGAGCTCGAGGTACCTCAGGTTGAAGCTCTGCCCCTCCTGCTGCAGGAGCCGGGCGGCCTCGAAGCCGTCGCCGCCGCTCGACGAGGCCGGGAGGAGCGGGGACGTCCCGGGCGACGGCGCGCGCGCCGCGCCGGCCGCGGCCTGGGCGACGCCGCGGACGGCGCCGGCGAGCACCATGCCGGCCGGGGCGAGGGGGGCGAGCAACCCGGACGCTGCTGCCAGCCCTTCCGCGGCGCCCGCGGCGGCGGCGCGCAGCGTTGCGCCGAAGGGGGATGGGGCGGTCTTGCGATCCGCGGTGGGTGCGACGATGACCGAGGTGATGGGTTCCATGTGGACGACCTCCGGGACGTTCCGGAGAGCACGTCGCGTGCCGGCCCGCACCCGCGGCGCGCCTCGCGGGGAGGACGCCCGGCCGTCCGCCCCGGAGACGGCCGTCCGTCCGGCGGCCCGTGGTAGCTTGCCAGGGTGACCCGGGAACTCCTCCGGCGGCTGTCCGACCAGCTCATCGCGGTGCAGCGCCCCATTCGCATCCTCAAGGCCATCAACTGGGGGCCCCGGGTTCACGCCCAGTTCTTCAGGACGGGGTGTCGCGAGCTCCCCCGCCCCGAGTACGCGCCCCTCGGGTTCGACGTGAAGGAGAAGCAGCGGGAGCTCCGGGAGCTGCGCCGCCAGATCCGCGGGAAGAACCCGGTCGAGGAGCTCCTCCGGGAGAAGTGCGACGAGTTCTCGCTCGTGGCCGAGATGCTCGCCGCCCGAGGGACCCGGCGCTTCTACGAGCTCTCCCGCCAGGTCTTCGGCGATCCGCGCGACCGCTTCCCCGACGTCCGCGCCGACAACCTGGCCATCGCCCGCCTCTGGGCCTCGCGCCCGCGCGCCCGCGACGAGGAGCAGTCCCTCTCCGCGGAGAAGGCGGCGCGGGTCGTCCACCAGATCTGCGATCCGCTGCTGGGGGGGCAGGTGAAGCTGGCGGTCCGCTCCCG
>DAIEMM010000051.1 GCA_027349605.1 Anaeromyxobacteraceae bacterium | reverse complement strand
TTGCTCCCGAGGCGGAGGACCTGGCGCTCCTGCAGGACGCGGAGGAGGCGGGTCTGCAGGGTGACCGGGACGTCCCCGACCTCGTCGAGGAAGATGGTCCCGAGGTGGGCGGCCTCGAAGAGCCCGGGCCGGCCGCCGCGCCGCGACCCGGTGAAGGCTCCCTCCTCGTAGCCGAACAGCTCGGATTCGAGCAAGGTCTCCGGGAAGGCCGCGCAGTTGATGGCGACGAAGGGCTGGTCGCGCCTCGGGCTGGCGCCGTGGATGCCCTGGGCCACCATCTCCTTGCCGGTGCCGCTCTCGCCGGTGATCAGCACCGTGGCGTCGGTGCGCGCATATCGCTCGGCGAGCGAGCGGACCCGGGCGATGGCGGGCGAGTCCCCCACGATGGCGCCGAGCGCGTAGCGCGGCTCGAACCGTCGAGGCCGGTGCTGGGATCGCAGGCGACGTTCCATGCGCTTGATGGCGCCCGACTCCATGCACGTGACGACCGCGCCCCGGATGACGCCGCGGTCGGTGAGCGGGACGCGGCTCACCACCACCGTCCGGGCCCCCAGCCGCTCCACGGCGTCCAGGTCGGCGGTGCCGGTCTGGAGCACGCGGTCCACCGATAGTGCGGGGATGACCTCGGCGAGCGCCCGGCCGAGCACGTCGTGCGCCTCCAGGCCCGCCATGCGCAGGAGGGCCGGGTTGGCCGTCCGGACCTTTCCGTCGGCGTCCACCGCCAGGATTCCCGGCTCGAGCGCCTCGACGGTCCGGCGCACCTCCTCGCGCCGGGACGCCTCGCCCCGGGCGATCCGGGCGATCTCGGCGGCCTGGCGCACGGCGGTGGCCACCGAGTCCTGCCCTTAGAGGAGCACCGACCGGAGTCCGGCCTGCTCGGCCATCTCGCAGGCTGGCCCGGTTCCGACGATGACCTCGACCCCCTGGGCGGCCAGGTCCGCGACCTGCGCGCGCGCGTCCTCCGGCGTGAGGTACGGGCGCTGCTCGATGCGGGTCTCCCCGAGCAGGTGGCGGGCCTGGTCGAGGCCGGCCACCACCCGCTGGAAGTTGACCACGCCGATCTGCGGCGAGAGCTTGCGGGCCTGCGCGAGCGCCTGGAGCGCGTCGACCGTGGAAGCCGTCACCACCACGACCGGGACGTCGGCGTGGTCGCGGAGGTAGGTGCCGTTCGCGCCGGCGGCGACGAAGGCGTCGACGGGCTGTCCGTCGGCGGCCATCTCCCGGGCGGTGCGGAGCGCGTCCTCGAAGCCCCGGTCGAACACCCGGACGTCCGCCACGTCGGCGAGGAACGGCGTCATGCTGGAGAAGACGTGGCGAAGGCGGCTCGTGCTGAAGGCCCAGACGACCGGGCGGGTGGGAAGGTCGGGCACTTGTCCTCCGTCAATTCGATGTCCCTGAAACGAGGCGGCATAGTCTCACTATCGATACGAACCGGGCAGTCGGAAGAAGTTCCCTTTTCCAGCCAGAACCACAAGTATTCAATATTGCGACACAATGTTGTGTTCGACGCAGGACGTCGAGAATGGTCCGCGCGTTGCACGATATGGTGATTACAAAATCAATCGCTGCTGGGAGGCGAGACGATCATGGCGGAATCGAGCGGAGCGAAGGCGCGAATGGCGCGGATCGACCGGGCCGCGGTCCTGGGCTCCGGAGTCATGGGGGCGACCATCGCGGCGCACCTGGCCAACGCGGGTGTCCGGGTGCTGCTGCTCGACGTCGTCCCCAAGGAGGGGGGCGACCGGAACCGGCTGGCCGCGTCCGCGCTGGAGGCGCTCGCCAAGCAGAAGCCGGCCGCCGTCTACCTGCCCTCCGACCTCGGCCGCATCGAGGTGGGGAACCTGGAGGACGACCTCCCGCGCCTCGAGGACTGCGACTGGGTGGTCGAGGTGGTGGTCGAGAACATGGCGGTGAAGAAGCAGCTGCTCGGGGAGAAGGTGGCCCCGCACCTGCGCGCCGACGCCGTGCTCTCCAGCAACACCAGCGGACTCTCGGTGAACGAGATCGCCGCGGCCCTCCCCGAGGCGCTCCGCGCGCGGTTCCTCGTCACCCACTTCTTCAACCCGCCCCGCTACATGCGGCTCGTCGAGGTCGTCCCGAGCCGATTCACCGATCCGGCCGTCACCGCCTCCATGGCGGCCTTCATCGGCCAGCGGCTCGGCAAGGGCGTGGTGCACGCCAAGGACACGCCCAACTTCGTGGCCAACCGCATCGGCGTGTTCTCGATGTGCAACGCCATCCACCACACGATCGAGCTCGGCATGTCGGTGGAGGAGGTCGACGCGGTGGCCGGCCCGGCCACGGCCCGCGCCCGCAGCGCCTGCTTCCGGACCGCCGACCTGGTCGGCATCGACACCCTGCTTCACGTGGCGAAGAACTCCTACGACACGCTCCCGGACGACGAGAAGCGGGAGACGTTCCGGATGCCCGACGTGATGCTGCAGATGGTCCCGAAGGGGCTGCTCGGCAACAAGTCGAGGCAGGACTTCTTCAAGAAGACCAAGGGTGAGAAGCCCGAGACCTTCTTCTACGACCTGGCCTCGGGCGAGTACCGGCCGTCGCAGCGCCCGAGGTTCCCCTCGGTGGAGGCCACCAAGGGGGTCGACGACCCGGCCGCCCGGTTGCGGGCCGTGCTCGGGGGCAAGGACAAGGCCGCCGACCTGGCCTGGCGAAACCTCCGCGACACCCTCATCTACTCCTTCAACCGGGTCCCGGAGATCAGCGACGACTACTCGGGCGTGGACGACGCCATGCGCTGGGGCTTCAACTGGGAACTCGGGCCGTTCGAGATGCTCGACGCCGTCGGCGTGCCCGGGTTCGTGAAGCGGGCGGAGGCGGACGGGGTCGAGATCCCGCCCCGGCTGCGCCAGGTCGACCGCTTCTACGTCGACGAGGGGAGCCAGCGCCGCACCCGCGACCCCGCCACCCTGGCGTGGCGCGACGTGG
>DAIEMM010000336.1 GCA_027349605.1 Anaeromyxobacteraceae bacterium | reverse complement strand
GAGTTCCGGCGCGGCGTGGTCCTCACGCTGGTGGCCGACGTGGCCCAGACCTACGCCGAGCTCATGGAGCTCGACGTCGAGCTGGAGGTCGCGCAGCGGAACACCGTCACCCGCCAGGGCACCCTCGACCTCTTCACCAAGCGCTCGCTGGGCGGCGTGGGCAACGACCTGGAGGTGAACCAGGCCCGGGCCGACCTGGCCGTCACCGCCGCGGCCATCCCGGCCACCGAGCGGCTCATCGCCCTGAAGGAGAGCCAGATGTCGGTCCTCCTCGGACGGCCGCCGGGCCCGGTCCCGCGGGCCAAGGCGCCGGTCCAGCAGGTCACGCCCGTGCTCCCCATGGGCGTGCCGGCGGCCCTTCTCGAGCGACGCCCCGACATCCGCCGCGCCGAGAGCCGCACCATGGCGGCGACGAGCAACGTGGGCGTGGCCGTCGCCAACCGGCTCCCCAAGCTCTCGCTCGAGGGCGTGATCGGCCTAGCGGGGCCCAGCCTCGCGACGACCTTCAGCCCCGAGGGGCTCCTCTGGAGCGTCGGCGCCGGCCTGGTCGCCCCCATCTTCCAGGGCGGACGGCTCGCCTCCCAGGAGGAGGCCGCCTGGGCCGTCCTCGACGAGAACGTGGCGCTGTACCGGCAGCAGGTCATCACCGCCTGGCGCGAGGTGGCCGACGCGGCGGTGAGCGTGCGCAAGCTGGGCGAGGTGGCGGTCCAGGAGGAGATCCAGGTGATCGCGGCGAAGAACGCCGAGCACCTGGCGCGGCTGCGGTACGACGGCGGGGTCTCGAACTACCTCGAGGTGCTCGACGCCCAGCGTTCGCTCTTCAACTCGGAGCTGACGCTGGCCCAGACCAACCGGGACCAGCTGGTCGCCTTGATCCAGCTCTACAAGGCGCTTGGCGGCGGCTGGCACGAGAAGGTGCCGGACGCCGCGGCGAAGAACTAGGCCTCGAGGAAGCGGACCCGGCCGGTGGCGATGTCCGCCACCGCGCCGACGAGCTGCAGCACTCCTTCGGCTTGCCTGGCCCGGGCCTCCGGCGACTCCATGATCTGGTGGATCGTCCAGCGCACGTTCGCCTCCACCCCGGCCCGCAGCTGTTCCTCGGGCGACGCCGTGGGGTCGATGCCGTCGAGCCCCGGCAGGATGTTCTGGAGAAGGGCCTCGATCCGGCTGCGGTCGCGGGCGCCCCGGAACTTCGCCTCCAAGGCGGCGTGGACGGCCCCGCACCCCTCGTGGCCGAGGATCAGGAAGAGCGGCGTCCGGAGGTGCACGCCGGCGTACTGGAACGTTCCCCCCACCTCCGGCGACAGGACGTTGCCGGCCAGCCGCACGATGAAGAGCTCGCCGAACCCGGCGTCGAAGAGCAGCTCCGGCGGCACGCGCGAGTCGCTGCAGCCGAGGATGGTGGCGTACGGGCGCTGCCCCTTCGCCAGGTCGGCCAGGACCTCCTTCTGGACGGTGGGGAAGCGCGCCGTCCCCTGGACGAAGCGGTCGTTCCCGGCGCGGAGCCGGTCCAGCGCTTCGGACGCCGTGTACCGGACGGTGGCATCGTGGCCCATGCGGGAGACCTCGGCCCTAGATCGCCCCGATGACCGCGAAGACCCACTGCGGCATGGGAACGTCGGGCCACTTGTTCGCCGTGCCCTTGAAGCGCATCGAGGAGGTGCGGCCGCCGAGCAGGTAGCAGTAGCCGTCGGGCTCCCGGCCGCACTCGACCTGCCGGTTTCCCACCCGGCCCACGAAGTCCTTCGCCGTCGCCTTGAATCGCACGCGGATCCCCGAGATCATCCCTTCCACGGAGAGGCTGGCAGCGTCCTGCTTGACGACCAGGTTCACCCCGGCGCCGGTGATCCGGTCGGGCGTGACCTGCAGCACGACGTCCTTCGAGAGGAGGTTCCCGCCCCAGCGTCCGTCCCTCGTGATCGCCATGTTGACGTTGGGACCGCGGACCCGCGTCGCGTCGTAGGCGGCGGACGTCCGGTACACGACCTCGCCGGAGGCCACGAAGGGGGCCTCCGGATCGGCGGCCCGGGCAGGCAGGGAGCCTGCGAAGAGGGCGAGGGCGGCGATCATCTGGAGCGGGCGCATGTCGGTCTCCTGTTGCTGGGGCCTAGGCCTTGTCCCCGACGAACTTGTCCCGCTCGTCGCGGAAGAGCAGGTTGAAGCTGGTCAGGCTGCCATAGCACTTCGTGACGTATCCCTGCATCTCCACCTTCTCCGCGTCGGAGAGCCGGGGGTTCGCGTTGACCTTCTGCTCGAGCACGCGCAACCGGTCGCGGACCATCACCACCTTGTGGAAGAGCGCGTCGATGGGCAGCTCCTTGGCCTGCAGGGACGGGTCGGCGGGCTTCACCACGATGGTCCCGCCCTCCCACTTGGGCGCGAGCGGCACCTCGGGGGCCTCCTCCCGCAGGGCGTCTCGGATGGCCTGGGCGAACTCTTCACGCGTCATGGCGAGGATCTCCTCGGGAAGCGGGGGAAGGGGGGCGCGATGGACGGCGGGAGGGCGCGCGGCCGGGGCGCGCCGGGTCTCCCGCGGAGGCGCGGGCGCGGGGATGGACCGGTCGCGCCCGAGGTACTGCTCGCAGGCGGGCGCCGTTCCGGGAAAATCGCCCGTCCGCGCTCCGTACCGGCACGGCCCGATGGGGCCGCGCGCGTCCTCCAGGATGGGGCGCCACCATCGGCAGCTGCCGCACTCCCTGGGTCCGTAGGTGGTGCCCTCGGCGTCCATCGGTGCGGCAGTCTAGCCCCGGCCGGGTCGCCGTTCCACAGCGGATGCCGGCCTGAGGGGGTGCCGTGACGGCTCGGTGACACCGGCCTATCATCTTGCCGATCGTCCCAGCATGACCACGCCCACGCTGACGCTCCGGCGGTTCCCCGACCGCACCCTGCCCGCCCTGTTGCGCGGAACCGCGCGCCGACGACCCGACGCCGTATTCCTGCGCGTCCTCGACCCCTCCGACCGGACGGGCGGTGCCCGCGACGTCCCCTTCGCCGCCTTCGAGCGCGGGGTGCGGCGGGCCGCGGCCTCGCTCTCGCGGGCGGGGCTCCGCGCCGGCGACCGGGTGCTCATGCTGGCCGAGAACTCGACGGCCTGGCAGGAGGTGGCCCTCGGCGCCCAGGCGCTGCGCGCCGAGCCGGCCGCCCTCTTCGCCAGCCTGGACGGCGAGCCGGCCCGCGCCATTGCACTCAGGGTGAAACCACGGGTGGCCTTCGTCTCCGGCCCGGCGCAGTGGGAGAAGCTCGCGCCCGCGGCCGGGCAGCTGGCCGCCGACGGGCTCGTCGCGGTGGTGGCCGAGAAGCCCCTCGCGGCCGGGGACGTGCCGCCGGGCGTGCGGCTCCTCACCGCCGCCGAGGTATCCGGCGAGGAGGCCGGGACCCTCGACGACGCGGCCTGGGACGCGCTCGTGGACGCGGTGGGGCCCGAGGACCCGTTCCTCATGATCTTCACCAGCGGCACCACCGGGCGCCCCAAGGGCGTGCGCCTCCCGCAGCGTTCCATCGTCCACGCCATCGACGCCGGCAACTCCTCCTGCGGCACGGTCGAGGGCGACCTGGGCGTCCACTTCCTGCCCTTCGCCCACGTGGCGGGCCACGACCAGTTCTTCCTGGCGCTCGCGCAGGGGCACGCGCTCCTGCTCGTCCTGCGCCGCGAGGACATCGAGCGCTCCTTCTCGTTCGGACCGACCTACGTGTTCTCGGTGCCGCTCATCTACGACCGGTTCCGTGCCGCGGTGGAGGCCAGGCTCGAGACGCTGCCCGCGCCGCTGCGCCGTCTCTCGCGGGCGGCGCTGGCCGGCGGGGTGCGGGTCCGCGTCGAGGGAAGCCGGAGCCTGG
>DAIEMM010000314.1 GCA_027349605.1 Anaeromyxobacteraceae bacterium | reverse complement strand
TCTGCAGGAAGAGGAACATCACCAGGAAGACCAGCGCGATGGCCTCCAGCAGCGTCTTCACGACCTCCTCGATGGAGAGGCGGACGAAGGGGACGGTGTCGACCGGGAAGGTGACCTTGAGGCCGGGCGGGAAGTACGGCTTCAGCTCGTCGAGCCGCGCCCGCACCGCCGCCGAGGTCCGGAGCGCGTTCGCCCCGGCGGCGAGCCGCACGCCGATGCCGGACGAGGGCCGGCCGTTGATGAAGGTCTCGATCTCGGACGTCTCGCCGGCGAGCTCTACCCGCGCCACGTCGGCGAGGTGAACCCTCGAACCGTCGGGGTTCACCCGCAGCAGGACGGCCCGGAACTGCTCCGGGGTCTGGAGCCGGGCCTGCGCGGTGATGGTGGCGTTGAGCCGCTGCCCCTCCACCGCCGGCAGTCCGCCCAGCTGGCCTGCCGACACCTGGGCGTTCTGGGCCTGCAGCGCGCTCGAGACGTCGAGAGGCGTCATCCCGTACTTGGCGAGCCGGGCCGGGTCGAGCCAGATCCGCATCGCGTAGGCGGAGCCGAAGGTGGTCACCTCGCCGACGCCGGATACCCGGCTGATGGGGTCCTGGAGCGTGGAGTAGGCGTAGTCGGAGATGTCGTTGCGCGTCATCGACCCGTCCTCGGAGACGAGGCCGATGATGAGCATGAAGTTGGAGACCGCCTTGGCCACCCGGACGCCCTGGCGCTGCACCTCCTGCGGCAGCTGCGGCATGGCGAGCGCGAGCTTGTTCTGCACCTGGACCTGGGCGACGTCCGGGTCGGTCCCGGCGTCGAAGGTGAGGGTCACCTGGGCGTTGCCGGCCGAGTCGGACGACGACGCCATGTAGCGCAGGTTGTCGAGGCCGTTCATCCGCTGCTCGATCACCTGGGTGACGGTGTCCTCGAGCGTCTTGGAGGAGGCTCCGGGATAGTTGGTGCTGACGCTCACCGCGAGCGGGGCGATGGCCGGGTACTGCGACACCGGCAGGCGGAGGATGGAGAGCGCGCCGCCGAGCATCACCAGGATGGCCACGACCCACGCGAAGATCGGCCGCTCGATGAAGAACTGGGCCATGGGGCTCCCCTACTTCGAGCCGGTGGCCGGGACGGGGTTGACGAGGGCGCCGGGGCGCACCTTCTGGACCCCCTCGACGATGACCTGGTCGCCCGGCTGGATGCCGTCGGTGACCAGCCAGGCGGTCCCCACGGCCCGGTCGGTGACGAGCTGCCGCCGCTCCACCTTCTTCTCCGCGTTCACCACGAGCGCGACGGGCAGCCCCTTCTGGTCGCGGGTCACGCCCACCTGCGGCACGAGCAGTGCCGCCGGATTCACGCCCTCGTCGAGCCGGGCGCGCACGAACATGCCGGGCAGCAGCTCCCCCGCCGGGTTGGGGAAGAGCGCGCGCAGCGTGATCGACCCGGTGCCCGGATCCACGGTGACGCCGGCGAACTGGAGCGTTCCGGCGTGGGCGTACTCCCGGCCGTCGTCGGTGACGAGCAGCACCCGGGCCTGCCCCTTGCCGGCGCCCTGGAGCTTTCCGGACTCGAGATCGCGCTTCAGCCGGAGCGCGTCGTCCGCCGACTGCGCCAGGTCCACGTACATCGGATCGATCTGCTGGATGGTGACGAGGAGGGTGGCCTGGGACGCCTGCGCATAGGCACCCTCGGTCACAGCCGAGCGGCCGATGCGGCCGGACACCGGTGCGGTCACCGTGGTGAACCCGAAGTTGATCCGGGCCGCCTGCTCGGCGGCCCGCGCCGACGCCACGTCGGCCTCGGCCGTCTTCAGGGCGGCCATGGCGTTGTCGTGATCCTGCTGGCTCACGACGTTGGTCTTGATGAGCTCGGCGGCGCGCTGCGCCTGCACCCGGGCGTTTCCCAGGGTGGCCTCGGCGCGGGCCAGGGCGGCCTTCGCGCCGTCGAGGGCGGCCTCGTACGGGGCGGGGTCGATGAGGAAGAGCTTCTGCCCCTCCTTCACGTCGCTGCCCTCGACGAAGAGCCGCTTCTGCACGATGCCGTTCACGCGCGCACGGACCTCGGCCACCCGGAAGGCCGAGGTGCGCCCCGGGAGCTCGCGGGTGAGGGTGAGAGGCGCCGGGGTGATCGTGGCGACGCCCACCTCCACGGGGCCGGGTGCCGGGGGAGCGGCGGACCGGGAGGAGCAGGCGGCGAGCAGGGCCAGGACGGCGAGCGGGAAGGTCCTGTGGATGCGGAAGCGGATGCGGTTCGTCATGGCGAACCGGAAGGGGTAGCGGGAACGGGGGGTTCCGTCAACGTGAGGAAGGGAAGCGCCGGTCGTGGACCTCCGCCTCCGACCTGTGGTCTCCTCGACCCCGACCGTGAGCCGCAACGCATACATCGCCCAGCAACGCGAAGCGCACGGCCGCAAGGCCGTGGCGGTGCTCCCCATCCACTACCCCAAGGAGCTCCTCACCGCGCTCGGGGTCCTCGCGGTGGAGATGTGGGGGCCGCCAGGTGCGCCCCGCGGCGACGGGGCCGGGAGGATCCAGGCCTACGTCTGCTCGGTGGTCCGCAACGCGATGGCCTTCCTCGGCTCGGGCGGGGCCGACGCGGTGGACGGCGTGCTGTTCCCGCACACCTGCGACTCGATCCAGGGCCTGGCCACGCTGGCCCCCGACTTCGGCGGCTGGGGCAAGGAGGCGTTCACCTTCCTCCATCCCAAGGGACCGGAGCGGCCGAGCGCGCGCCTCTACCTCGACGGGGAGCTTCGCTCCCTGGCGCGCCGCCTGGAGGTCTTCACCGGCCGTACGCTCGACGACGCCCGCCTCGCCGGGGCGATCCGGCTCCACGCCGAGATCGACGCCGCCCGCGCCGGGCTCCTCGACGCGCGCCAGGGCCTCGCCGTGGGCGACCCCGAGCTCTACGCCCTCCTGCGCCGGGGCGAGTGGCTCTGGCCGGAGGAGCACCTCGCGGAGCTTCGCGAGTTCCGGAGGCGCTTCCCCGATGGGTCCGGACGCGCCGGAGTCCCGGTCCTGGTCTCCGGGTACGTGCCCGAGCCCCCCAGCCTCCTCCGGATCCTGAACGACGCCGGCGCATGGGTGGCGGCGGACGACTTCGCGGCGGTCGTCCGGCGCGTGGTGCGGAGGGTCCCGACCGCGGCCGATCCCTGGAACGCCCTCCAGGAGCGCTACTGGGCCGCGCCGCCCTGCTCCACCCGCTCGGCCGATCCGGACGCGCGCGTGAACCACGTCCTGGGCCTCCTCGACCGGTCCGGCGCGCGCGGCGCGATCCTCCAGGTGGTCAAGTTCTGCGAGCCCGAGCTCTTCGACGTGCCCTTGCTCCGGCGCGCCTTCGCGGCCCGCGGCGTGCCGGTCCTCTACCTGGAGGGCGAGCTCGAGGCGGAGCTCTCCGGCCAGACGGTCACCCGCATCGAGGCCTTCGTGGAGATGCTGGCGGCGGGGAGGGCGGCTTGATCCTCCGGCGCGCGCAGTACGAGCTGGCGGGTCGCGTGGTCGGCCCCTTCCTGGCCTCGCTCGACGGCTGGAAGCGCCGCAAGCGGCGCTCCTCCGGCCCATCCCGCACCTCGCCCTTCGGCCCGCCGCTCGAGTCGGTGCGCAAGCTGAAGGAGATCATGACGGCCCACTTCTTCCAGGCGCGCTACGCCGACGGGGCGGTGCCGGTGGCCTGGGTGACGAGCGGGTTCCCGGTGGAGCTCCTGCGGCCGCTCGGCTTCCACACCGTCTACCCGGAGAACCACGCGGCGATGTGCGGCGTGCAGCGGCTCGTGCCCGGCCTCTCCGACGCGGTGGAGGCCCAGGGCTACTCCCGCGACATTTGCAGCTACGCGCGCTCCGACCTGGGAAGCGTGATCACCGGCCGCACGCCGGTGGGGCGCCTTCCGCGCCCCGACCTGCTCGCCTGCTGCACCAACATCTGCCAGACCGTCCTCTACTGGTACAAGGCGCTGGCCGACCACTTCCGGGTCCCGCTGGTGATCGTCGACACACCCTACGTGTACGGAAAGGCCGAGCCGCACCACCGCCAGTACGTGCGCGACCAGCTCGAGGAGCTGGTGCGCGTGGCCGGGCGGATCTCCGGGCGACGGGCCGAGCCCGAGGCGCTGGCCGAGGTGGCCCGCAAGGCGAAGGAGGGCACCGACCTCTGGGCCGACTGCCTGGCGACCGGGAAGGCCCGCCCGGCCCCCTGGACCGGCATCGACGGGTTCTTCCACATGGCGCCCATCGTGGCGCTCCGCGGCACCGACGCCTGCAACGCCTACTACCGCCTGCTGCGCGACGAGCTGCGGGACCGCGTGGCGCGCGGCATCGGCGGCCTGCGCGAGGAGCGCCACCGCCTCCTCTGGGACAACCTGCCCATCTGGTTCGCGGTCCGCGAGGTGGCGACCCTCCTCGCCGAGCGCGGCTTCAACTTCGTGTGCACGAGCTACACGAACGCCTGGGCGGAGGCCGGGTCGCGCATCGACCCCCGGGACCTGATCGCCTCGGCGGCCGACTCGTACACGCACATCATCCTGAACCAGGACCTGCCCAACCGGCTCGGCATCCTGCGCCGGCTCTCGCGCGAGTACGCGGTGGACGGCGCCGTCCTCCACAGCGACCGCTCCTGCAAGCCCTACTCGATCGGGCAGGTGGACCTGAAGGACCGGCTGGCCGCCGAGC
>DAIEMM010000048.1 GCA_027349605.1 Anaeromyxobacteraceae bacterium | reverse complement strand
CCGATCGGCGACGGCGATCCCGGAGGGCGATCATCCGCGATCCGAGGTTCCGGTGCCCCCCCGACCGCGAAACCTGGCCCCAAGATTCGTCACTTCTTGGGATAAAGGAACACTTCATACGAGGGCGCGGCCTTTCCCGGGAAGGGATGGGTAACGCAAACGGCCGTAACCGCCTGTCCGTTGCCGGCCCGCTTGCCGCGCCCGATCACAACTACAAATCGTCCAGGTCCGTCTCCTCCGCGGTCGTAGTAGTCGGAACTGGAAAAGGAAACGTCCTTCGCGCCGGACTTGGCGGCTTCCTCTTTACATCTCGCTTTGATGTTGTTTTCGAAGTCCTTCCAAGCATCCGGAGACGACGCCAAGGTCGCGAGTGGTACAAGAAGAGCCGAGAGAACTCCCAGAACCGTGACGACTCTTTGAATACGGTGGATGACGTCCATAGGTGGCCTCGTCGTTTGAACGTGGCAGAGCAACGGGCTCGGCACAGCAACTACTGGTCTACGGCTATGGGAGTTCAGTAGATCTTCCCGTCTGACCCGCGCCAGCCCTTCTCGGTCTTCTCGAATAGCAGCTGTCCATTTACCTTCGAGGTTTGCCCCTTGGCTGCAGGCCTCTTGCCCTGGTACATCCACGCGTTCATTGGGCCGGGTGTACCTTTGACAGTCTCGAACATTGCCCCTGCGCCCAGCGGGCTTCCCCAATAGCAAGCATCGAGGAATTCAATCGTTGCTTCGTAGTCGACGGCGTAAATCTTTTGCCCAAATACTTCGCCATCCCGGGCGTTCTTTTTGTCAAAGCTCTTCAGGCGGATGACTCCCTTGGATTGGGCCTGAATCAAATTGCTGAGCACCTTTTCGGCATCGGATGTGGACGGCTTGCCGCCCGAGCAGCCGGCTAGTCCGACCACGCTGATGGATGCCGCCAGTAGCAGAGAGACGACGTGACGCATGGTAGACGCTCCGGGAATGGGGCAGGGGATTCTCCGAGTCGCACGGAAGGGTATCGCAATTCCGAGCGCCCGGTAAAGATTCGCTTGCCCGGGATCGCTTACCTGGCTGGAATGAACCCCTAGGTATCGAAGCGATCGGCTCGGTTCAAATCCTCCTAGACCAGGGCAAACAGCGTCCAGTAGCGCCGTACCCGACCCGAATGATGGTTTGAACTTCGTACCCTCACCCACGGGGGGAGCACTCGGGCCCGGGACACGTACAACCACCGTCTCCAAAATGTCTCCAAGCCGGGGGCAGATTCCGGTCGACAGTTGCGGACTCCCGGGAACTCCCCAATCGCCTCGCAACCACCGTCCCGCTTCGCTTTCCTGACGAAAGGCGTGCCCCGTCGGCAGGTTGGCTTGTTGCGTTTCGGCAGTTTCGATTCCCGGGCGCCTCACCGCCGCCCGCGTGGTTCCGGCGGCCGGGCCGTGCGCGGGTCCTCCGGCCAGGCGTGGCGCGGATAGCGACGCATCAGCTCGCGGCGCAGGGCCGGGTAGTGGCGATCCCAGAAGCCGGCCAGGTCGGTGGTCACCTGCACGGCGCGGAGGTTGGGGGCGAGCAGGTGCATCACCAGGGGGATGCGCCCGGCGCCGAGAGCCGGGCCTCGCACGGCTCCGAAGAAGTCCTGCAGCCGGCTCTCCACCCAGGGGGGCTTGTCGCCCGCCTCGTAGTTCACCTTCACCGCGCGGCCACCCGCCAGAGTGACCCGCTCCGGCGCGAGACGTTCGAGGAGCGCCCGCCCGGCGGGGGCGAGCCGTCCGAGGAGCGAGGGCCCGATCCCGGACTCCCGGAGCTCCGCGAAGCTGCGGCGTCCGGCGCAGGCCTCCCGCAGCGCGGCCGCCACGTCCTCCTCGGTGAGCGGGACGATCCCGCTCCCCGGAGCCGCGCGGGCGGCGAAGGCGACGCGCGCGAGCAGCCGGTCGATCTCCCCCTCCTCGGCGAAGCTGCGCGCCCCCCGGGCCAGGGCCGCCTCGGCGAGCACCGCCGCGGCCCGCTCCGGATCCGGCACCGGCTTGCGCGACTCCTCGAGGACCAGGTCGCGGTAGCGCATCCGCTCGAAGGCGTCGACCCGCCCGGCCTCGGCGTTCCAGGCGAGCTCCTCCTCCCAGCGAAGGGCGTCCGGGAAGAGCTCCAGGATCATCTCCGGCGTGGCCGCCGAGGCGACCCGCACGAGCACCTGCCCGCCGCGCCCCGAGGTGTGGAGAGGAACGGGGCCGCGCCGTTCCCGCCGCTCGTCGGCGTCCACCGCCACGAGGAGCGGCGCCTCGCGCACCACGCTCGCCTCGTCGAGCCGGGCCGATCCTCCTCCGGCCAGGACCACCTCCGGACTCCCCGGCGCGCGCCGCCGCGCCACCCGATCCGGGTAGGCCGCCAGCGTGGCGAGCAGGAGCGCCTCCTCCGCGTCCTCGGCTCTCGCCGGCCGCCGGGACGGGCCCCGCCCGAGCAGCTGGGCGATCTGCCGGCGGCTCCGCTCCACCGCCTGGACCGCGCCCGGGGAGAGGCCGAGCGAGCGCAGCCGGTCCGGGTCGAAGCGTGACCCGGCCGCCTGCTCCAGCAGGTGGGCGAGCTCGAGAAGGTCCGAAGGGCCGGTGGGCGGCGTCCCGCGCCCCCGGTCCGGGGAGCGCTCCCGCACGTCCCGCTCCGCGAGCAGCGCGGCGAGGAGGGCTCCGGCCGGTCCGGCTCCCCGGTCGTCGGCCTCCACCACCAGGCGGGCCAGGCGCGGGTGGAGCGGAAAGCGCAGGAGCCGCCGTCCGCGCGGCGTGATGGCTCCTGCCGCGTCGAGCGCCCCGAGGTCCCGGAGCAGCTCGAACGCCGCCGCGGCGGAGGGCTCCGGAGGGGGGTCGAGCCAGCGGAGCTCCGGGCCCCCCATCGAGGCCACGGCGAGGAGCGTCTCGGAGAGGTCCTCGCGCAGGATCTCCGGGACGTCGAACTCGGGGCGGGTGTCGAAGTCGTGGCGGGTGTAGAGGCGCAGGCAGCGCCCCGGCGCGGTCCGTCCGGCGCGACCGGTGCGCTGGGCGGCCGAGGCCCGCGAGACCCGCCGGACCTCCAGCCGGGGCAGCCCCGACCAGGGGGAATGGGAGGCCACGCGGGCGAGGCCCGAATCGATCACCGCCGTCACGCCGTCGATGGTGACCGAGCTTTCGGCCACGTTGGTGGAGAGGACCACCTTCCGCCGGGCTCCGGGGCGCACGGCCCGGTCCTGCTCGCCGGGCGAGAGGTCTCCGTGGAGCGGCAGGACCTCCAGCCCCAGGCGCGCCGCCAGGAGAGCGCAGGCCTGGGCGGCCCGCCGGATCTCGGCCATCCCGGGCAGGAACACCAGCACGTCGCCGGCGGCCGCCTCGTTCACCACCCGTCGAACGGCCGCGGCCACGCGGTCCTCCAGGCGGTCGTCGCGGGCGGCGTCGGCCGGGGTGAGATGCTCCACCGAGACCTCGAAGAGCCGTCCCTCGGAGCGGACCGACGGGGCATCGAGGAACCGCGCCACCGGCGCCGCGTCCAGCGTGGCCGACATGACCACCAGGCGGAGGTCGGGGCGGGTGGTCTCCTGGAGGCGGCGGAGGAGCGCCAGCGCGAGATCGCCCTGCAGGTGGCGCTCGTGGAACTCGTCGAGAACGACCGCCCCCACTCCCGGCAGCCCGGGCTCGGCGACCAGCCGCCGGGTGAGCAGGCCCTCGGTGACGTAGCGGAGCCGGGTGCGCGGCCCGGCCACCTCCTCGAAGCGCACCTGCCACCCG
>DAIEMM010000290.1 GCA_027349605.1 Anaeromyxobacteraceae bacterium | reverse complement strand
CGCCAGCGCAGTGCCCTTCGGCCTCAGGCCGGCTCCAGGGAATCCCCCAGAATCTTCGAGCCCGGGGGTGGGGCGGGGGTCGATCTGAAGCGGCCGGGGGGTGTTCCCCGACTTGGGGACCAGTTCAAAGTCTGTCCGGGCAACCGGACCCCCTCTTGCGCCCACGCAGCGGCGCCAGGGTCTCCTGCGCCGTCAGGACCCGCGGTTATGCTTGGCGCCCCGGCACCCAGCGAGCCAAGGAGAGGGCCGAATGAAGATCCCCACCGCGGCCGTCCGGACGTCCGAGCGTGAGCTCGTCGTCTCGCGCACGATCGATGGGCCACCTCGCCTCGTGTTCGAGGCGTGGACCCGGCCCGAGCTGTTCCGGAGATGGTGGGTACCGAAGTCGGCCCCCATGACCCTCCTCTCGTGCGAGATGGACGTTCGCGTCGGGGGGGAATACCGTCTCGCGTTCGACGTCGGCACGCAGACCATGGAGTTCTTCGGCAAGTACCTCGAGGTGACGCCGTGCTCGCGCCTCGCCTGGACCAACGACGAAGGCGGCGCGGAGGCCGCGGCCATCACCACGGTGACCTTCGAGGAACGCGATGGCAGGACGCTGCTGACCCTGCACGATCTCCATCCCTCGAAGGAGGCTCTCGACGCCGCCATCGCTTCCGGGTCGACGGACGGAACGTCCGAGTCCTTGGGCCAGCTCGACGAGCTGGTCGCCAACCTGCCCCGGTGAGGGACGGTCTCAGGGGGTCGCCTGGACCGGCTCCCGTTCACCCCGTCTTCTTCACCGGGGGCGGAACCCAGGATCCATCCAGGATCGAGGGCGGCTTCTCCTTGGGCCAGTAGAGGCGCAGCATCGGGATGAACCGCCCATCCGGCGCGGGCAGCCAGTTCGACTCCTTGTCCTTCCCCGGCGAGTCCTTCTGGAGGTACAGGTCCACCGACCCGTCCTTGTTCACCTTGAACTTGTTGCGCTGGCTCAACGTGTAGCGGCTCAGCTTGTTCGCCACGAAGAAGTAGTCCGCGTCGTACATCGTGAGCGACCAGAAGCCGTCCGCGGGGTGCAGCATCCCCTTGTCGAAGTGCATGACGTACCTGTTCGTCCCCACGTACGGCTTCCCTTCCGCGTCGGTGTTCGAGGTCGGGTAGACCGCGTCCTGCGGCCGGTTCGCGCCGAGGCCGATCGCGGTGATGAGGGCACGCTGGACGTAGTTCGTCCCGTACTCCCCGGTCTTCGTCGTGGTGAGCCAGCCGTTCTCGAGGGTCGCGTCACCCGCCGCGATGCCCTTGTCGAACCAGCCCATGATCGTTCCCTGGGCGGGCTTCTGCGCGCCCTCGATGCCCTTCGCCACGGCCGGGTCGAGCTTCGAGGCGTCGAAGTCCTGGCCGGGGACGATCCCGATCTTCGCCAGCTTCGCCACCATCGGCGCGTCCTCGGCCGAGGGCGGGTTCGTCTTGAGGAGCGACGCCAGCATCGCGAAGTACTCCTTGCCGCCCAGCGCATCCACCTGGTCCCGAACCGCCCTCTTCATGTCGATGGCGGGATCGACCGTGCCGGGAGGCGGCTTGTACTTCGTGCCGTAGGCGCCGAGCGGCACGAGGCTCACCTTGTCCTGGAGGGCATGGACCTCCTCGTAGTCCTGCGGCGTGCCCGTGCAGTAGATGCGCCCGAGGATCCAGACCATCGCCGTCGGCGACCTGTACTCGACGACGCCCTTCGGCAGGGTGCCCGTCCATCCCGGCCCGGTGATGGCGTAGGTCTGCGCCTTCGTGCCGGTGGTGCGCTTCCCCGGGACCTGGAACACGTTCGTCCAGCCCGATAGCATGGGGAAGAGGAAGTACCGCCCCTTCATGTCCGGGATGGAGAGGACCCACGGTTCCTTCGACACGTCCACCCACGCCGAGGTGTAGAGGGTGTCCGCGTTCGGGGCGGTCACGTCGCGGAACGCCGCGGTGGGGTACTCGCGCATGCGGATGAGTTGACCCATCGGAGCGCGGGTACCCTCGGGGTTCGCCACGTTCGTCATCACGCGCCGGGTCATCTCCATGGTGACGAGCGGGTACCCGTACACGTAGGCATCGACGCCGATCTCCCGCGCCTCCTTCTCCCTCACCGCTGCGGCCGCAGCCGCTGCGGCAGCCGCGTCCGTGGTCGCCCCGGCGGCCTTGGTGGGCTCGGGTGCCTTGGGCGCCTCTTGCGCGCAGGCGGCCAGCGCGCCGATGACGATCAGCGGCGTGATCCGTCGAATCATCCCTCTCATGTAAGCTTCCCCCTGTGGCTCGAGCGTCGCAGGCCCGGTCAGCCGGGCTGGAGCCTGGCGACCGTGCATCTAATCGCCCCCGGCGCGGCCTGCGACCCCGAGGAGTCCCTGCCGTCCGGTTGGCCCGATCAATCGGCGCGGCGGATCTGGCACAGGTACGCGCGGTGGGGGACCGAGCCACTGATCGGGTCGATCGCCGCGTTGCCGATGAGCAGGTTGAAGTTGGCGCCCTGCGGGCCGAAGGGGTCATAGGCAGGCGCCCCGATCTCCGGGCAGGCCTGCCACCAACCATGCTGGCCGCAGACGACGCCCGGCTCCAGGCTTTCGTTCAGCCGGGCGCGCGCCCGGATGCGTCCCTCGGGAGTCTCGATGGTCACCCAGTCGCCGGCGCGCACGCCGCGCTCGGCGGCGGCCGCCGGGTGCAACTCCACCTCCGGGTCCGGAGCGCGCCGCCGCAAGCTCGGCAGCCCGCGATGCTGGCTCTCGCAGAATTGCGTGTGCTTGGCGCAGGTCAGGATGAGCGGGTAGCGCGCGGCCAGATCCGGCCGGGAGCGCGGACCGACGAGCGGCTCCTCATGCCCTGGCAGCGGCGGGTAGCCATGTTCCAGGAAGACCTCGGAGTAGAGCTCGATCTTGCGCGTGGGCGTGGCGAAGCCTCTCGGCGCGCCCTCCTCCTGCTCGGCGTACTTGCGGTAACGCGTCTGGAGCGGCACCCGCACCCCGCTCGGGCTCTCGCGGAGCGCCTCGAGCGACACTCCGGACGGGCCGAGCTGGTGGCGGTAGGCCGTCTCGATGTCGCCCTCCCAGAAGTGAGCACCGAGTCCGAGGCGGCAGGCGAGATCGAACACGATCCGCGTGTCGGAGCGTGCCTCGCCGCGCGGCTCGACCACCGGCCGCCGCAGCTGCACCAGGGACTGCGCCGCCGGGCTCACGTCGAATCCGATCTTGAGGCTCTCCCGCTCGAAGGGAGTCGCGACCGGCAAGACGATGTCGGCCAGCTCGGCGGTCGGGCTCATGAACAGGTCCGCGTGGACGTAGAAGTCGAGCGCCGTCAGCGCAGCGCGCCCGCGGAGGACATCGGCGTGGGCGAGGAGCAGGTTGGCCCCGAAGCCGACCATCCCTCGCACGGCATGGGGTCGTTGCTCGAGGATGGCGCGGTACACCTCGTCCGTCGTGACACTCTCCCAGCGGGACGGGCCCAGCGGGCGCTCTGGCAGGCCGAGCGCCCGGGCGCGTTGCCCGGCGGAGATCAGCTCCTCTCCGGCCACGTTCGCGGCCGGCACGCCCGGGAAGAGCACGTTTCCACCCTGGGCGTCGAAGCTGCCGGTCAGGGCGTAGAGGAGCGAGATGGCCCGGATGATCTGGGTGGCATTGCTCTGCTGCTCGACCCCGCTCCACGCGTAGTAGGCGACAGGCCGGGCGTCCCAGAGGATCCGGGCGGCGCCTTCGACCTGGTCGCGTCCGACCCCGCAGAGCGCCTCGACCACCTCGGGCGGGTAGCGCCGGCAGAGCTGCGCGTAGAGCTCGAAGACCGTCCGGCAGGCGACCCCGCCTCGCTGCGTCGCGATCTCGTGCTCGCCGAGGAGGGCCGCCTCGGCGCCGTCCCGCTCGTAGCGCTGGAGGGCCGGGTCATAGACGAGGGGACACCCCGCCTTCGCGTCCCAGGCCACGTACCTTCGGGCGCTCCCCCCGGGCGAAAGATCGGACTCGGTCAGCAATCGTCCGGTGTCCGAGCGGACCAGCAAGGGGCCGTTCGTCCAGTCGCGCACGAAGGCGCGATCGTACCCGCCGCGGCCGATCATCACGTTGGCGATGCCGAGTGCGAGCGCGCCGTCGCTGCCGGGCCGCACCCGCAGCCAGACGTCGGCCTTGCCGGCGAACCCGGTGCGGCGAGGATCGACCACGACGAGGCGAGCACCGCGCCGGATCGCCGCTGCGGTCGCGGTCGCGTGGGAGAGCCGGGCGAGGCTCGGGTTGTAGCCCCAGAACAGGATGCACCCGGCGTTCTCCAGGTCCGGCATGGGGGTGCCCGGCACACCCATGCCGGTACCGTAGGTGTAGCGGGTGGCGAAGGTTCGACCCCAGCCGCACAGCTCCATCGCGATGGAGAGGTTCGGGCTGCCGAACGCCCGCATCAAGCGCTGGATCCAGGCCAGGGAGTCGTCGATCGCCGACGTGGACGGCGAGACCACGCTGAACACGACGCTCTCCGGGCCGTGCTGCGCGGCCAGTCGCCGCAGCCCGGCGGCGGTCAGCCCGAGCGCCTCGTCCCAGCCGATCCGCTGCCAGCCCGGATCCGGATCGCCCTTCGGGCGCGTCCGCTTCAGCGGATGGAGCAGCCGTTCCGGGTGGTAGACGAGTTCCGGAGCGGCTCGTCCCTTGGCGCAGAGCGCCTGGCCGGTGGGGTGCGACGGGTCGGGCTCCAGGGCGACGAACTTCCCGTTCTCGACCACGGCGATCGAGCCACACCTCGAGACGCAGAGCGCGCAGTAACCCGGGATTCGCTCGATGGATTGACTGCCCGTGAACATCGCGACGCCTCCTGCTCGAACTGGGGCATCCGTGGAGCTCCGGCTCCGCGATGGAGAGTGGCACGGCCGGTATGCTCGACGAGGAGCCGCTCTGCAGGGAAACGTTCGGGGGACCGGGGCATTCGGGGCCGAAGAAGTAGACGGTTAATCCCCGCTCCCTCGCGGGGGTAGAGGGCCGCGCCGGCCCGGGCGGCACCCGGTACCCCGGTGGGCTCCCCCGGGCCGGGTGCCCCGAACGAGCCGCCCTCGCCGATTGCCGGTCCGTTAAGCAGCGCCCATGAACCTCCACCGCCTCGTCCCCGTCCTCCCGTTGCTCGCCGTCCTCTCCTTCCCTGCGCTCGCCACCGCCTCCGACGACGACGCCGCAGCCATCAAGAAGGCCGAAGCGGCCGTGGCCATGTTCAAGAAGGCCGACCCCTCGCTCGACAGGTTCTTCAAGAGCGCCAAGGGGTGGGCCGTGTTCCCCTCGGTCGGCAAGGGGGCCATCGTGGTCGGCGGCGCGGGCGGAAAGGGCATCCTCTTCGAGAAGGGCAAGCCGATCGGGACGACCTCCCTCACCCAGGTCACCGTCGGCCTCGCGCTCGGCGGGCAGACGTTCTCCGAGATCATCTTCTTCGAGAACGATCTCGCCCTCACCAAGTTCAAGGGGGGCGACTTCTCGCTGGCCGCCCAGGTGAGCGCGGTCGCAGCAGCCTCGGGTGCCGCGGCCGCCGCCAAGTACACCCAGGGCGTGGCCGTGTTCACGGCGGGCGAGAGCGGACTGATGTTCGAGGCCAGCGTGGGCGGGCAGGGGTTCGGGTTCAAGCCCTTCGGCGAGAAGAAGAAGTAGCGAGCCGGGCGGCAGCCCGGGCTCTATCGCCGCCCGAGGAGCTCCTCGAGCTCCTCGTAGGAGCCGTCGTCCTGCCAGGGGGACTGGACGTTCTCCAGGTGGAGGCTGATCCGGCGCCGGATCTCCGCCTCGGACTGCTCGGCACGGCTGTCGGAGCTCGCCATGGTCCTGGTGGTCAGGCGTCGAGCGACTTCGCGAGCTCGCGCAGGAGCTTCGCGCCGTCGCCCCGCCAGGAGGAGCCGTGCATGCAGGCCAGCGTCGCCGGCTCGCAACCCGCCAGCTTCTCCATCAGCGTCGCCGCGCTGCGGGTGTGGGAGTAGTAATCCGCCATCCTGCGGAACGCCTCGCTCGGCCCCAGGATGTCCGTCTCCACGACCGGAGCCACGTCCCTTCCGCCCTGCGTGAAGAGGTCGCCTGCGAGCAAGGTCCGCGTCCTCGTCTCGAACAGGAAACCGCAGTCCCAGCCGTGCGGCAGGTGCGGCGTGTCGATCCACCTGACCTGCTTCCCGCCGAGCGACAGGACCTCGCCGTCCCCGAGCGCTCGCGGGGGTCGCATGGCCTGATCGCTCGCGCACACGCTGACCCCGACGGCACCCTGGACCGCCACGGCCTGCGGGGCGGTTCCCAGCCACTCGTTGAGTGCCCCCGATTCGTCCGGCTCCCAGTGGGAGTAGGCCACCCAGCGAAGCTTCGCGGGAGGCATCACCGAGGCCATGGCCTCGTGCACCAGCGGGAAGATCTGCCGGGGTCCGGTGTGGAAGAGAAGCGGTTCTTCGTCCACGAGGAGGAACTGGTTGAAGGTGAAGCCGCCCGGTATGGCCGTCGGTGGGACGGGCGTGCTGATCCGGTAGATCGAATCGGCGATCTCGTCGATCCGGGTGCCCGCCACCGCGTTGGTGATCCCCATCGTTGCCTCCTCCCGGTCGCCTCGTCCGTTTCCCGATGACTTCTAGCGCGCGACCGGGAACGCGAACGGTCTGGCCCAGGGAACTTTGGGGCGTAAAATGTCGATCCAGGTGGGCCCTGTCGCCGGTCGCGCCTCGCCGATTCTGGTAGCTTGCCGCGCATGAGGACGACTATCGCGCCCCTGGCGATGCTCGCGCTGACCCTGCCCGCCGTGGCCATGCCCCACCCCTGCGAGGTGGAGGTGGCGAGGCTGAAGAAGGACCTGGAAGCGATCCGCGAGGCCGTTGCCACCATCGAGGCCGTTCCTCCGAGCGACCTGCAGCGCCAGATGCTCGCGGGGGTGAAGGACAGGTACGACGTCGAGCAGCGCCGGACGTCGATGGCGCAGGCACGGTGCGACCAGCTCGTCCGGGAGGAGAGCCCCACCTCCCCGCCAGGTCCGGTGGTGCCGGCCCCCGCCCCGGTTGCCGCCACGCCCGAGGCGACGGCGACGCCAGCCAGCCCGTGCCTCACCGGCTGCGGCAAGGACACCGACTGCAAGGGCGACCGCATCTGCGTGAAAGGTTCTTGCCAGGACCCGCCCCCGCGCTGACGTTGCGGGCTGCGCCAGGCCGGTGCCGGCACCAGGCTCGCACCCATGGCGCGGGCGTTCGGAGCCACGCGGACCTCCCCTCCTGAAGGGGTTGGCCTTCGCCATCAATGTTCTCTCCATCGCGACTTGCGGCTGGCCGGGCTCGAATCCGCGGCTAGGATCCCGGGATGAAGCTCGTCGCCATCGTGCGGACCCCTGAGGTCGTCGAGGCCGCCGCGAGCGTCCTGGCCGCGGCATCCGGGCTCGCCCTGGCCGAGGCGCGGATGCGCCTGGCGCCCGATCCGCCGGCGCTCCTGGCCCGGCTGGAACCGGAGAGGGCCGACGCGCTCGTGGCCGCGCTCCGGAAGGCTGGGCTCGCCGTGCTGGCGGTCCCCGACCCCGTCCCGGCCGACGGGGACCGGGTCGTGGCCCGCTCCTTCTCGTTCGACGAGGCCGGAGCCACCTTCACCTCACGGTCGGGGGACGAGATGCGGGTGGCGTGGCCGGACTTGCTGGCCGTCCTTCGCGGACTCCGCGCCTCGCGCTCCGAGGTCGAGCGGACGGAGAAGTCCAAGAGCTTCTCGGTCGGAACGGCCCTCGCCACGAGCGGGCTCATGATGACCCGCACGTCCACGAAGACCGTCCGGACGTCCGAGGAGTCGACCGAGCAGGTGATCCTCGTCTACTCGCGCGCGGGGCCCGTGGTCCT
>DAIEMM010000258.1 GCA_027349605.1 Anaeromyxobacteraceae bacterium | reverse complement strand
CGGACCCCGGACCGGAAAGGCTCCCCGGGCTCCAGGGCCTGCCGGGTGGCACGGCGATGGCTCTCCGGCCGGGGATGGCCCGCTCCCTGCCCCTCTTCGCCGCCGCCGTGTGCGCCGCCTGCGTCTCACCACCTCCCCACGTCCGGGCCGTGGACCAGGTGCGCCGGGGCTACGCCCACCTCGCCGCCGGGGACCGCGAACGCGCCGAGGTCGCCTTCGAGCACGCGCTGGAGATCGCACCCGACCTGCCCGAGGCCCGGGCCGGGCTGGGCGTCGCCCTGCGGATCGACGGGCGAGCCGCCCAGGCCGTGGAGCAGTTCGACGCTGCGGTGGCCGCCGACCCCGACCTCGCCGAGGGACACGCCGGCCGGGGCGAGGCGCTCCTCGCGCTGGGGCAGGCCGGGCCCGGTGAGGCCGCGCTCGCGGACGCCCTCCGCGTCGATCCCGACCAGGTCGCGGCCCGCCTCGTCCGTTCCCGCCACCTGGCGCGCCGGTCCGAGCGGAGCTCCGGGGACGAGCGGCGGCTCCTCCTCGAGCGAGCCCGCCGGGACCTGCTCCACGCGGCGGAATCCCATCCGGAGGTCGCGCTCGTCCACCACGACCTGGGCTGGGTCTGCTGGCTCCAGGGGGACCTGGCCGGCGCCGCGGCGAGTTACGGACGGGCCGCCCGCCTCGACCCGGCGATGGCCGAGGCCTGGCTGGGCGCCTGCGCCGCCCTCGCCGCCGCGGGCCGGGACGGAGAAGCCCGGGCACCCTGCGCTCGCTTCGTGGAGATGACGGACCCGGATGGAAATGAGCAAGGGGCGCCGGCTCGAGCCGGCGCCCCGTGAATCGATCCGGACCGGAGCCCGGAGGCCGGCGCTACTTCACCTGCCAGGTGTCGGAGCCGGAGAGGAACTTCACGAGCGACCTCTCCCCCGACTTGGCCTTGGCGGCCTTGATCATCTCCCAGGTGTTCTCGTCGGCGGTCGGCTTGCGGACGTCGCGGAAGATGCCGATGGGGGTCGGGAAGCCGGCCCGGTCGGACAGGTTCGCCATCATGAAGGCGATGGTCGGGTCGGAGCGGCCCGGGTCGTGGACGAGGACGTCCTTCTCGGTGATCCCGTTCTCGCCCACCGTCACCACCTGCAGCTCGGCCTTCTGGCCGTCGAAACGGATGCCCTTCTTGTTGTCCTTGCCGAACAGCAGCGGCTTGCCCGCCTCCATGCGGAGGATGGCCTCGGTCTTGACGGCCTTGTCGGTGAGGAACGTGTAGGCGCCGTCGTTGAACACCGGGCAGTTCTGGAAGACCTCGATGAAGGCGCTTCCCTTGTGGGCCGCCGCCGCGCCGATGACGCTGCCGAGGTGCGCACCCTCCACGTCGATGGACCGGGCCACGAACGTCGCGCCCGCGCCCAGCGCGAGCGCCGGGGCGTTGAACGGGTAGTCGGGCGAGCCGTGCGGCGTGGTCTTGGTCTTCTTCCCCAGCTCGGAGGTCGGGGAGACCTGGCCCTTGGTGAGGCCGTAGATGCGGTTGTTGAACATCAGGACCTTGAGGTCCAGGTTGCGCCGCATGGTGTGGATGAAGTGGTTGCCGCCGATGGCGAGCGCGTCGCCGTCGCCGGTGATCACCCACACCATCAGCTCCGGACGCGAGACCTTCAGCCCGGAGGCGAAGGAGGGGGCGCGGCCGTGCAGCGTGTGCATCCCGTAGTTGTTCATGTAGTACGGGAAGCGCGACGAGCACCCGATGCCGGAGATGAAGACGATGTTCTCGCGGGCCACGCCCACCGTGGGCATGGCCTTCTGGACCTGGTTGATGATGGAGAAGTCGCCGCACCCGGGACACCAGCGCGGATCGACTCCGGACTCGAAGTCCTTCTTGGTGTAGGTGGGGACGGGGTTCTGGGTCTGGCCGTTTGCGCTCATGGTCTGGCTCTTTCCTTTCGGGCCCTAGCCCAGGATCTCGTTCACCTTGCCGACCAGCTCGCTCACCTTGATGGCCTTGCCGTTGATCCGGTTGAACTGCAGCGGATCGACGCCAGGGAAGGCGCCGCGCAGGTAGGTGGCCAGCTGGCCGTTGTTCACCTCGGGGACCAGGACCTTCTTGAAGCCCTTGATGACCGCGAGCAGGTTCTTGGGCAGCGGGTTGAGCCAGCGCAGGTGGACGTGGCCGACCTTCTTGCCCTGCGCCCGGAGCTGCGCGGCGGCGCCGCGGACGGAGCCGTAGGTGCCGCCCCAGGAGAGGAGCAGCAGGTCGCCGGTCTGCGGGCCATCGACGACGACGTCGGGGACGTCCTCGATGACGTTGGCGATCTTCTGGGCGCGGGTCTTCACCATCTTCTCGTGGTTCATGCCGTCGTACGAGACCATCCCGGACATCGAGTCCTTCTCGAGGCCGCCGATGCGGTGCTCGAGGCCGGCCGTCCCCGGAATGGCCCAGGGGCGGATGAGCTTCTCGTCGCGCAGGTACGGCATGAACTGGCCGTCGTAGTTGGGCGAGGTCTGGTACTTCACCGGGAAGGGCTTGAGCTCCCCCTCCTCCGGGATGCGGAACGGCTCGGAGCCGAAGCCCAGGTAGCCGTCGGTGAGCAGAAGCACCGGGGTAATCCACTTCGCGGCGATCTGGAAAGCCTCGATGGTCGCGTAGAAGCAGTCGCTCGGGCTGCGCGCCGCGATGACCGGCATGGGCGCCTCGCCGTGCCGGCCGTAGAGGGCGATGAAGAGGTCGGACTGCTCGGTCTTGGTGGGCATGCCCGTGGACGGGCCGCCGCGCTGCACGTCGATGACGACCAGCGGGAGCTCGGCGATGACGGCGAGGCCGAGCATCTCCGACTTGAGGGCCAGGCCCGGGCCGGAGGTGGTGGTCACTCCCAGCGACCCGCCGAAGGAGGCGCCGATGGCCGAGCCGATGCCGGCGATCTCGTCCTCGGCCTGGTAGGTCACGACCCCCATGTCCTTGAAGTAGGAGGCGTCCTGGAGGATCTCGGTGGCCGGGGTGATGGGGTAGCTGCCCAGGAAGACCTGGCGTCCGGTGAGCTTGGCGACGGCGGCCAGGCCCAGCGCGGCGGCGCCGTTGCCGGTGATGTTCCGGTAGGTGCCCGGGGCCAGCTGCGCGGCCGGCACGGAGAACTGGGAGAGGAAGAGCTCGGTGGTCTCGCCGAAGGCGTGGCCGGCCTGGAACACCTTGACGTTGGCCTCGGCGATGTCCGGCTTCTTGGCGAACTTCTTCCGGATGTTCTCGAGCTGCGGCTCGGGCTGGCGGCTGTACAGCCAGTACATGACGCCCAGCGCGAAGTAGTTCCTGCAGCGGGCGACGTCCTTGCTGGAGAGCCCGGACCCGGCCAGCGCGGCCTGGGTGAGCTTGTCCATGTCGACGGACACCACCTTGTAG
>DAIEMM010000254.1 GCA_027349605.1 Anaeromyxobacteraceae bacterium | reverse complement strand
ATCCGGGCCATCTCGGAGGGCCCGGGAAGCGCCGCCGAGCAGATCGCCTCGGTGATCCGCTTCGCCCTCGACGTCTTCCGGACCGCGCCGGCCGCCGTCCGGGTCCTCATCCTCGAGGTTCCCCGCACGCCCGACGTGCTGCGGGCCGGAAGCACGCGCCAGACCTTCGAGACCGCCACGCGGCTCATCGCCGAGGTGGTAGAGCGCGGCCAGCGGGAGGGCGAGCTGCGCTCGGACCTCGACCCCCTGGTGGGGGCGGCGAGCGTGCTCGGCGTGCTCGACATGAACCTGGCCGGCATGGTGACCGGGCTGCTCACCGCGCCGCAGCCGTCCAAGGACGACCTGGAGCGGATGAAGCGCCAGGTGGTGACGGCGGCGCTGGGCGCGGTCCTGGCGCCGGGCGCGGCCTCCCCGGCACGTTGAACCGGGCGGCGCGCTGCGTTAACTCCCCGGGTCCACCCGCTGGTCCACTCCAGGAGAGTCCATGTCCCACCGCGTTCTCGTTGCCGACGACCTCTCCTCCGACGGCGTGGATGTCCTCCGCCGCGCGGGGCTCCAGGTCGACGTCCGGGTCGGGATGAAGCCGGAGGAGCTCGAGGCCGCCATCGGGGACTACGACGCCATCGCCGTCCGCAGCGCGACCAAGGTGACGGCCCGCGTCCTGGAGAAGGCGTCGCGCCTGCGCGTGGTGGGGCGAGCCGGAGTGGGAATCGACAACGTCGACCTGGAGGCAGCCACCCGAAGGGGCATCGTGGTGATGAACTCGCCGGGAGGGTCCTCGGTCACCGTGGCGGAACTCGCCATCGGCATGATGCTCGCGCTCTCCCGCCACGTCGCGCAGGCCACCGCCTCCATCAAGGCGGGGAAGTGGGAGAAGAAGCGCTTCCAGGGGCACGAGCTGGCCGGGAAGACGCTCGGCGTGGTGGGGATCGGGAACATCGGGTCGGTGGTGGTGGACCGCGCCCGGTCCATGAAGATGAGCGCGGTGGCCTACGACCCCTTCATCTCCGCCGAGGCTGCCGCCGAGCTCGGGGTGGAGCTCGTGACCCTCGACGAGCTGTGGGCGCGGGCCGACGTCATCTCGCTCCACGTGCCGCTCACCGAGCAGACCCGCAACGTGGTGAACGCCGGAACGCTGGCCCGGATGAAGAAGGGAGTCCTCATCGTCAACTGCGCGCGCGGCGGCCTGGTGGACGAGGCCGCGCTCGCCGCGGCGATCGCCTCGGGGCACGTCGGTGGCGCCGCGTTCGACGTCTTCGAGAAGGAGCCGGTGTCGCCGGACAACCCGCTCCTCAAGCTCGACGCCTTCATCTGCACCCCGCACCTGGGGGCCTCCACCGAGGAGGCCCAGGCGGCCGTGGCGGTCGGCATCGCGGAGCAGCTCGCCGCCTACCTGACGCGGGGCGAGGTCCGGAACGCCATCAACGTGCCCTCGATGTCGCGGGAGGCACGCGAGCGCTTCGGCCCCTACCTCAAGCTCTGCGAGAAGCTGGGGGTGCTCGCGGCGCAGATCGCCCCCGCCGGGGTCCGCGAGGTCCGCGTGATCTTCGCCGGCGAGGTGGCCGAGGCCCCGCAGCGTCCGCTCACGGCGGCCGTGCTGAAGGGGCTCCTCTCCACCGTGGAGGCCTCCCCGGTGAACGAGGTGAGCGCGCCGGGCATCGCCCGGGATCGGGGCATCGCCGTCCTGGAGGAGCGCGCAGCCGGGCACCAGGACTACGTCAGCACGGTCTCGGTGGTCGTGGGCGGGTCGGGCGGGGAGGCGGTGGTGGCAGGCACGGTCTTCGGTCGCCGCGACGCGCGCATCGTCCGGGTGAACCAGTTCCGGCTGGAGGCGGTCCCCGAGGGGAACATCATCCTCTGCGTGAACGACGACGCGCCGGGCGTGGTGGGCAACATCGGGACCGCGCTGGGCTCGGCGGGGGTGAACATCGCCCGCATCTCGCTCTCCCGGGACGACTCGGGGGCGGCCGCCTCCCTCCTCAACGTGGACTCGGATCCATCGCCGGCGGTGCTCGACACGCTGCGGGCGCTGCCCCATGTCCGCGACGTCCGGCGCATCCGGCTGTAGAGTCGGGCCCATGCTCGACCTCTCCCTCCCGCTCGGACTCCGCGACCTGACGCCGGACCACTCGGCCCATCTGGCCGACCTGTCGGCCCGGCTGCACGAGGTCTTCGCCGCCTTCCGCTACCGCCGGGTCCTGCTCCCGACGCTGGAGCGTCTCGAGGTCGTGGAGCGGGGACTCTCCCCGGCGGCACTCGCCCAGGTGCTGAAGTTCGTCGAGCCCGGCTCGGGGGAGGTGGTGGCCATCCGCCCCGACATCACGCCGCAGATCGTCCGGCTCTACGCGGCTCGCCCGGACGCGATGCCCGACCCGGCGCGGATCTGCTACGACGGGCCGGTGCTGCGGGCTCGCGAGGCCCGCGCGGGCCGCCCGCGCGAGGTCTACCAGGCGGGGGTCGAGCTTCTCGGGGCCGGGGGGCCCTCGGCCGACGCCGAGGCGCTCGCCGTGCTCCGCAAGGCCCTCGACGGCGTGGGGCTCGACGCCGCCGTGGTGGAGGTGGGGCACGCCCGCTTCGCCGGCGCCGTGCTCGAGGCGGCCGGCCTCCGGGGCGGGGCCAGGGCGGAGGCGGAGGAGGCGCTCTCCCGCAAGGACGAGGCGGCGCTCTCCCGGCTGGCCGGCAAGGCCCGGGGCTCGGCCGTCGCCCGCAAGGTGCTGCCCTCCCTGGCCGGACTCTACGGCGAGGGAGCGCTCTCCCGGGCCCGCTCGGTCGCCCGGGGAGTGCCGGGGGCGGCCGCACCCCTCGCCGAGCTCGAGGCGGCGCTCAAGATCGCGCGCCGCCGCGGCGTCCGCGCCGTGGAGCTGGATCTCGGCGAGGTCCGTGGGCTCGGGTACTACACCGGCATCACCTTCGCCGGGTACGCGCCCGGGGCCGGAAGCGCCGTCGCCTCCGGCGGGCGGTACGACGGCCTGCTCGCCCGCTTCGGGAGACCCGGCCCCGCCATCGGCTTCGCGGTCGACCTCGAATACGCCACCCAGGCGCTCGAGCGGAGGGTTCCGCGGGGGACCCGACGATGACGGTGGCCCCCGTCGCCCACCCCTGGTAACGTCGGACATCGCGCGCGCCGAAGAGACGGCGCATCGCTGCGAGGAGCCAGGCACATGCCGAACGTGGTCGTCGTCGGCGCCCAGTGGGGCGACGAGGGTAAGGGAAAGATCGTCGATCGCTTCACCGAGTTCGCCGACGTGGTGGCCCGGTACCAGGGCGGAAACAACGCCGGGCACACGCTGGTGGTCGGGGGGGAGAAGACGGTCCTCCACCTCATCCCCGCGGGAGTGCTCCACGAGGGGAAGACCTGCATCATCGGCAACGGCGTGGTCGTCGATCCCACCGTGTTCATGATGGAGATCGACCGGCTGAAGCAGAAGGGGTACCTGGTAAACGACTCCCAGCTCGTGCTCTCCCTCGACGCCCACGTGATCATGCCGTGGCACAAGGCCGTCGACCTGGCCCGCGAGCACGCCATGGGGGCCGGGAAGATCGGCACGACCGGCCGGGGCATCGGCCCCACCTACGAGGACAAGGTGGCGCGACGG
Organism: Anaeromyxobacteraceae bacterium; assembly: GCA_027349605.1. Classification (GTDB taxonomy): domain Bacteria; phylum Myxococcota; class Myxococcia; order Myxococcales; family Anaeromyxobacteraceae; genus CAIOAK01. The sequence goes on along the minus strand of DAIEMM010000254.1, from coordinate 4,739 downwards.
GGCATCCGGGTCCGGGACCTGCTCGACGCCGGCAAGCTGGAACGGAGGGTGATGGAGCGCCTCCCGGTCGCCCAGGAGGAGCTGCGCCGGCTGGGAGCCGGGGAGAGCCTCGACGCCGCGGTCATCACCCGGGAGTACGCGGCGCTCGGCCAGCGGCTCGCGGTCTACGCCAAGGACGCCTCGCGCGTGCTCCACGACCTCATCCGGCAGGGGAGGTCGGTCCTCTTCGAGGGCGCGCAGGGCACCATGCTCGACGTGGACCACGGCACCTACCCGTTCGTCACCAGCTCGAACACCGTGGCGGCCAATGCCGCCACCGGCACCGGGGTCGGCCCCACCTCCATCGACGAGGTGATCGGGATCGCCAAGGCCTACAGCACGCGGGTGGGTGGAGGTCCTTACCCCACCGAGCAGAAGGGCGCGGTCGGCGAGGAGCTGCGCCGGATCGGGCAGGAATTCGGCGCGACCACGGGTCGGCCCCGGCGCACGGGCTGGTTCGACGCCGTCGCCATGCGTTACGCGGCGCGGGTGAACGGCCTCCACGGCCTCGCCATCATGAAGCTCGACGTGCTGTCGGGATTCCCCGAGCTCCAGATCGCGGTCGCCTACACGCTCGACGGGAAGACCGTCGACGAGCTCCCCGGCGATCCCGAGGACCTCGAGCGGTGCGAGCCGGTCTACGAGACCTTGCCGGGCTGGACGGAGCCCCTGAAGGGGATCCGCAGCTGGGATGCGCTTCCCGCGGCGGCGCGCTCCTACGTGAGGAGGCTCGAGGTGCTGACCGGCGTCGAGGTCATCGCCGTCTCCGTCGGCCCCGACCGGGAGGAGACGATCCTCCTCCGCAATCCGTTCGCGAAATAGGGCCGATCAGGCGGCGCGCTTCGTCCCGGGAGCCCCGCCGAGGAGGGTCGCGACCCGCTCCTGACGGTGGTCGAATATCCGCGCCAGGGTGCGACGCACCATGAGCGGGTGCGCGACCTCGCCGAGCGCCCCGAGAGGAAGCCGGTACTCCACGCGTTCGGTCACGCGCGTGCCTTGCCCCTCGTCCGCGAAGGTGTGGGTATGGTGCCAGAGCGCGTATGGCCCGCGTTCCTGGACGTCCACGAACCGCACCCCGGGCTGCCACGCGGCGATGCGGGTCCGCCACCGGAACGGCACCCCGAAGAGCGAGAGGCGGTAGTCGATGCGCGAATCGACGTCGAGCGAGGAGGGGACCGGTGGGAAGATCGAAAAGTTCAGGAACTCCGGGGTGATGGCTTCCAGGTTCCTGGGGTCGGCGAAGAAGGCGAAGACTTCCGGCCGGGGGAGGGGGACGACCTGGGATCGCTCGAGCAGGTGAATGCGGATCATCGTTTGCCTCTATTTGTCATGGATAATGGCAGGACAAAGAGCTTGCAAGCACTTTCCGAGGCGCTAGGAATCAGGAGATGGAACCCGCGCTCGCGAAACCCCCTGGCAAGTACCCGATCCGCGTCATCGCCCGGCTGACCGGGATTCCCATCGACACGCTGCGCGCCTGGGAAAGGCGCTACGGCGCCGTCGAGCCCGGGCGGGACGACCGCGGACGGCTCTACGACGACGGGGACCTCCAGAAGCTGAAGCTGCTCCGTCGCCTCGTCGAGCGCGGGCACGCCATCGGCCGCATCGCCAATCTGGGGGAGCCGGAACTCGGGAAGCTGCTCGAGGCGGGGCTCGAGCCGCACGACCGGGACGGGAAGGCCGACGCCGTCGACCTGAAGGGGTTGCTCGAGGCGGTCGACCGATACGACCTCCCTGCGGTGGACCGGAAGCTGGGCAGGCTCTCCGCGGTGCTCTCCTCCAGGGAGATGGTGCACGAGGTCGTCCTGCCCTTCATGCGCCAGGTCGGGCAGGGGTGGCAGGAGGGCCGGTTCACGGTCGCCCAGGAGCACATGGTGTCGGCCTCCCTGCGCAACCTCCTCGGCTCGCTGGTCCGCGTGCAGGCTCCGCGCGATGGCCGCGCCGGCCTCGTCTTCGCGACCCCTCCCGGAGAGCGTCACGAGCTCGGCATCACCGCTGCCGCGATGCTCGCCGCCGCGGGAGGCCTGGGAGTGGTCTACCTGGGCTCGGATCTTCCGACCGGTGACGTCCTGGAGGCGGTGCGGAGGACCGGTGCCCGGGCCGTGGTGCTGGCGCTGACGCGCACGGAGCTCGGCCCGTCGGCGCTGGAGTCGGTGCGGTCGGTGGTCGACGGGATTCCGGCCGGCGTCGACGTCTACGTCGGGGGTGCGGCCGCCGAGGCACGCCCCGACGAGGTGAGGCAGGCCGGCGCGATCTTGATCCCGACCTTCGGGGCGCTGGAGCAGGCCTACCGGGCCCTGGGAGGCCGCTTCTAGGGGGCCGCTGCTACAGCAGGAGGAGCGCCGCCAGCGCCGCCGCAGCCGCGGCGCCGAGCAACGCCGTACGGAGCGGCAGGCGCCCCGCGACGGAGTCCGCCGGGGAGGACGCCCGGGCCAGGGTTCCCGGCGGGTCGATGGCGAGGGCCAGCACCGTCCTGCCCGCCCGAAGCTCCTCGCCGGGCGCGAGCTCGCGGAGCCCGGCCAGGCGCCCGCCGGCGAGCCACGACCCGTTCTTGCTCCCCAGATCCTCGACCAGGACGCGACGCCCTTCGACCTCCAGGCGGGCGTGGGCCCGGGAGACGGTCGGGTCGTCGAGGCGAGTCGCCGCGCCGGCCCCGCGGCCCAGCACGCCGGTTCGCAGCCGGACCCGCCGGCCCGCCAGAGGCCCGGCGACGGCCACCATCTCCGGGCCGTCGCCGGCATCCTCCCCGCGAAGGGCGGCCCGCAGCACCAGGCGCGCCTCCGAGGCGGTGCCGGGGTCGTCCCAGCCGGCGACGATCCGGGCCCCGTCCACCGTGGCCGCCTGTCCCGGCCGCAGGAGCCACCGCTCGCCCCGGCGGAGCGGGCGGTGGCCGACCCGGATCCGGCGCGGAGAGCCCTCGATGACGATGCCGGGGGCCTCGGCCGACGAGATCCGGACCGACGGGAGGACCTCGGTGGTGGTGCCCGGCGGGAGCGGCACCTCCCGGGGAGGTTCGCCGGGACGGTGGAGGGTCGCTCGCGAGGCCATGGACGTGCGCTACCTCCCCGAGACGAGCGCCCAGGCGTCGAGGGCGCCCTCCGGGCGGGCGCGCCAGACGGACTTCCCGTCGGACCGGAAGCGGACCGGCCCTTCGTCGGTGCGGAGGATCTCGGCGCCGGACTCCCGCCAGCGCTCGACCGTCTCGGCGTGCGGGAACCCGTAGCGGTTCCCGGCCCCGACCGGGAAGACCACCCAGCGCGGATGCGACGAGGCGATGAGCCCGCGGCCGGAGCTGGTCCGGCTTCCGTGGTGCGGCGCCTTCACCACGTCCGCGCGCGGGACGCCGGAGGCGAGCAGCGCCGCCTCCCCGGCGGCCTCGACGTCGCCCGGCAGCAGGAAGGAGGTCTCCCCGTAGGTGACGTGCAGGACCAGGGACGCGTCGTTCTCGACGAGGCGGGTGTCGCCCCGCGGAGGCCCGAGGACGCGAAAGTGGACACCGCCGAGCACGACCTCGTCTCCGGCGGCCAGCTCCGTCGCCGGAGGCATCCGGGCGAACGCGGCGCGGGCGAACTCGTCGCCCCGGTCGTGGGAGGCGTAGACGCGGCGGGCGCCCAGGCCCGCGACCACCGCGGGGAGCCCCTGCAGGTGATCCGGGTGGGGGTGGGAGACGAAGACCGCCGCGATCCGGCTCACCCCCATGTCGCGGAGGAAGGGGAGCACGTCGCGGGCCCCGGGGTCGTATCGGCCGGCGGGATCGCCTCCGGCGTCGACGACCACCGCGGAGCCGTCGGGAAGGCGGAGGACGGTGCAGTCTCCCTGTCCGACCGCGAGGAAGATCACCTCGATCCCCGCACGCTCGCGGGCCGCCACGAGCCGGGCAGGCCCGGGGAGGAAGAGGAGAGCGCACCCGGCGGCGGCGAGCACCCACCGGAGGCGCCCGCGCGCGACGAAGGCCCCGGCCCCCGCTGCGTAGGCGGCCGCGACGAGTCCCCAGCCCGGCGAGGCGACGCCCACCGATGCGAAGGAGGGCGCCGCGAACGCGTCGTTCACGCGGAGGAACACGGTGGCGAGCGGCCGGCACGCCCAGGGCAGCGCCGGAGCGAGCGGGGGCACCGCGGCGCTGGCCAGGAAGGACAGGGCCGCGAGCACGGTGAGCCCGGATGCGATCGGGAGGGCGACCGCGTTGGCGACGACGGACACGGTGGAGAGGCTGCGGAAGTGGAGGGCCAGCAAGGGGGCGGTGGCCACCGTCGCCGCGGCGCTCGCGGACGCCCCCTGGAGCACCGCCTCGAGCGCCCGGCCTGGCCAGCGGGATCGGTCGGGACGGAGGGGCAGGGCTCCGCGGAGCGGACGAGCCAGGGCGACGAGCCCGGCCACGGAGGCGAAGGAGAGCTGGAACGACACGTCCACGAGGCAGCCCGGGTCGAGCGCGAGCAGCGCCAGCGCCGCGATCGCCAGGGCGGACGCTGAGCTGGCCCGGCGTCCCAGGAGGATCGAGACGAAGACCAGGAGGGCTGCGACGCCGGATCGCAGGACGGGCACCGTCGCCCCGGTGGCGAGCGCGTAGAGGGCGGTCACCGGGATGCAGGCCGCGGCGGCGCCCCGGCGCACGTCGAAGCGGGCCCCGAGCCCGGGCAGGCGGAGCAGCAGCGCCTGGAGGGCGCGCCAGGCTCCGAGGGCCTCGACCGCCAGGTGCAGGC
>DAIEMM010000251.1 GCA_027349605.1 Anaeromyxobacteraceae bacterium | reverse complement strand
CGAGCAGGGCGAAGACCATTCTCGCCACCTTGGACGCGGAGAAGGAGCACGTGCGGATCAGGTTCGCGATGGTGGTCCCGTCGCCGAGCGCCTTCAGGAGCGTCACCTCGTCCGGACCGAAGTCGAAGATGAACTGGGGCGGTGGCCGGAGGAACAGCTTGGTCTCCACCGGCAGCCGCTCCGGCACCTTCCGCACCCCGCCCTGGATGCCGGGCTGGTTCGCGAGCAGCCTCTTGAACCAGGCCGCGGGGTCCCCGTCGGGCTGCCGGTCGGCGAAGACGATCCCCACCCGGATGCGTCCCTGATCGGCCACCCAGGCGACGGATCCGAAGACCGAGAGAGGCTCCGGAAGCTGGGGAGCCTCGATGACCAGGCGGGCGACCTCCCCCACCTGCATGGGACGAGGCGTCACGATCTGGCATCCGGTGGCGGAGAGGTCGAAGGTCTCCGCGGACCACCCTGCCCCGCCATGGCTCACCACCACGCGGTACTTCGCCCGCACCCTCGGGAACTTGCGCGGATTCTGTACGAAATCTCCCACGCTCGACACGGGCTCCAGCCCTCCTCGGTGAAACGGACAGTAGCAGGGCGCGGCGAGTTCGCGCCAGCGAGGCGACGCGCTACCCCGCCTGCCGGAGGGTCTCGAAGAGGAAGGCGGTGAAGAGCGCGACCATCATGACGGCCACCGTCCCGCCCACGACCAGCCCGCCGATGACCACGGCCCGACCGACGGGCGACTCCGGGAGGAAGATCTCGGTCTTGATCAGCCGGCGAGCGGGGCGCACGCTGCGAATGTAGCGCGGCCCCCACCGTCGCGCCCGCCCAAACCGGTGCCCCCGATCGGGGTTGACACCCCCGGTCGCCGTGGCCAGTCTTCCGCGCCATGCCCCTCTTCCGGCGCTCCGACGGAGACCTCGTCCGCGACCTTCCCCCGGTCCGCGGGATCGTCCCGTACCTCATGCGCCGCCGCAACGAGAGCGCCGTCTACCACGAGGCGCTCTACGACGTCGGCCGGGCCCGGAGCTGGCTCCGCGCCTACAACCGGTCGCACCGGAACCGGGCCACGCTCTTCCACCTGGTCCTCTACGCGGCCTCCCGGGCCCTCCACCTGCGCCCGGGCCTGAACCGCTTCGCCTCGGGCGGCCGCGTCTACCAGCGGCGCGAGGTCTCCATCGCCTTCGCCGCGAAGAAGGAGATGAAGGACCCTGCCCCCTTCGCCACGGTGAAGCTGCGCCTCGGCGCCGAGGAGCCGTTCGAGGAGACCGTCCGGCGGCTGGCCGAGTCGGTGGACGAGGGACGCTTCGCCCCGTCGCGCCGCATCGACCAGGAGGCGGCGCTGATCATGCGGCTTCCCGGCTTCGTCGTCTCCTGGCTCACCGCGCTCGCGGCCCGGCTCGACCGCTGGAACCTGCTCCCCGGCTTCCTGACCCGGGACGACCCGTTCTTCGCCTCCCTGTTCCTCGCCAACCTGGGCTCGGTCGGCCTCTCCGACACCTTTCACCATTTGTACGAGTACGGGACGGTGAGCATCTTCGGCGTGGTGGGCACGGTGCGTCCCACGGTGGTGCCGGTCCGGGGCGGGACCGAGGTGCGGGAGCTGCTCTCGGTGCGCTGGACCCTCGACGAGCGGGTGAACGACGGCTTCTACGCCGGACGGTCCCTGCGCATCGCCCAGGACGTCCTCGAGGACCCCGAGAAGTTCCTCGGGCCTCCGGGCGCCGCGGTGCTTCCCACGCCCGAGGCCTGGAACGCGCTGCGCGCACGGCGCGACGAGGCCGGTTAGACTCGGTCCCGTGCCGATTCCCCTCGCGATCCTGGTGGCGCTGGCCGCCGCGCTCTCGGCGTGCGAGCGTCCACCCCCGGCCACCCGCGGGATCCCTCCGGCCGCCCGGGAGTCCGTCCGCGGCTGGCTCGCCGGGGCGACACCCGGGGGCCTTCCGACGGCGGCCCGGCCGGCCCGGGACCGCGGCTTCCGGGCGCTGGGGGCGGAGGTGTACCGGCTCCGCTGCGTCCCGTGCCATGGCGTGAACGGGAACGGCAAGGGCATCCACGCCTCCCGGCTCTCCGTCCCGGCCCGTGATTTCACCAAGGGTGTCTACGCGTTCCGCTCCACGCCCTCGGGGACCCTCCCCACCGACGGCGACCTCTTCCTCACCGTCTCCCGCGGGGTTCACGGGACGGCCATGATCCCCTGGAGCTGGCTCGGCGAGAACGAACGCTGGGCGGTGATCGAGCACGTGAAGTCCTTCTCGCCGCGCTTCCGCGAGGAGGGCGCCGGGGAGCCGGTGGCCGTGCCTCCGGCTCCGGCCGAGACCTCCGGGCTCGTCGCGCTCGGCGCGGCGGCCTGGACCCGGAACGGTTGCGCCAAGTGCCACGGGGAGACCGGCGAGGGGGACGGACCGTCGGCGCCCACCCTGCGGCGAGACGACGGCACGCCCGTCCGTCCGCTTCCCTTCTCCGCGGGGCGCTTCCTGCGGGGAGGGGCGCTCCCCGACCTCTGGCTCACCCTCGCCACCGGTCTCGACGGGACCCCCATGCCCTCCTACGCGGCCGTCCCGGCGGACGAGCTCTGGGCGCTCGGCGCCTGGGTCCGCGCCCGGGCGGGACTTCCGTCGGCGCCGGGCCGGGCGCCGGCTCCCGACCCCGAAGAGCGCCTCGGATGGCAGATCGACATCGAGGGTCGCTGAGGTAGCATCCCCGGAACACAGCCAGGAGGGAGTCCCAGGTGCGCTTCCAGACCGCGGGCGCTCGGGGCCGGACGGCCCTGCTCGGCGCCGTCCTCGCCGCACTCCACCTCGTTCCCGCCCCGGCGCAGGCCGAGGATCCCAAGTTCGCCTACGGCAAGGCGGGAGAGATCGCGAAGCTCCCGCCCTGGGCGGCCTCGGTCCAGGCCGGCTTCGGGATGACCACCGGGAACGCGCAGTCCCTCAACCTGTCCGGAGCGGGCATGGTCTCGCACCGCTTCACCCCGAACGACCTGCTGGCCTTCGACGCCTCGGTCGCCTTCCAGCGGAGCACCGTGCAGACGGCCGTCGACTCCCAGCCCGCGGACGGGGTGATCACGCCGAACGAGCTGCAGACCATCACGCAGTCGGTGTCGGAGGCCTGGGCCACCAAGCTCCGCTACGACCACTTCTTCGACCTCAACGCCGTCTACGGCCTCGTCTTCGCGGGCTGTGACATCCCCGCGGGCAAGCAGTTCGTGGGAGGGGCCCAGGCCGGCTACTCGAGGGCCCTCTACAAGACGGCCACCAGCGAGCTCGTGGGCGAGCTCGGCTTCGACTACACCTACCAGCGCTACGTGGTGGGCGACCCGAACTCCATCAACATCGCCGCGCTCCGGGCCTATCTGGGCTACCTCGGGAACCCGACGCCCGATCTCTCCTACAGCGCCAGCATCGAGTACCTCGGCAACCTGAACACAGAGAACACCCCCACCGGCCAGGTCGGCGCCTTCGGAGACAACCGCGCCGCCGGCAAGCTGGCGGTCACCTGGAAGATCTTCGGAAATGGAAGCATGGGCTTCCGCTTCCGCGCGCTCTACGACTCCGCCCCGGCTCCCAAGCCCCCTCCGGCCGGATTCTCCTGGGCCGCTGGCTACCAGCCGCTCGCCAACCCCTGGGACACCTTCACGGAACTGGTGCTGGTCTACAAGCTGCTCTGACCGGGTTCTTTCCCGGAGTTTCCCGGGCCCGGCCATGCCGGGCGCTTTTTTTGGGTCCCCTGTTGCGTCGGGTGCCGCATCGCGTCAAAATCTTGATTCTTGAATCAGGAGGAACCCGTGCCCGACAAGAAGACAGCCAGCTACGTGCAATACCTCTGCATGGGGGAGATCGACGAAGAGATCATCATCCCCTTCCCCGAGATGGCCGAGGGGGAGAAGGAGACGCTCGGCCAGGTGCTCGCCTCGGTCCGGCAGCTCCTGAACGGGAGGGAGAAGGAGTTCCGCGAATGGGACGCGAAGGCCGAGATGCCCGGCGCGTTCCTCGAGGAGCTGCGGCAGTTCGGGCTCTTCGGACTGGTGATTCCCGAGGCGCACGGCGGGATCGGCTTCGGTTCCACGTCCTACTCCCGGGTGCTGCAGGAGATCGCCAAGTTCGACGGCTCGGTGGCCCTCACCGTGGGCGCCCACAGCTCGATCGGCATGCGCGGCCTGCTCCTCTTCGGAACCGACGCGCAGAAGGCCCGCTGGATGCCGAAGCTCTCCACCGGGGAGATGATCGCCGCGTTCTGCCTCACCGAGCCGGGAGCGGGCTCCGACGCCGCCGCCGTCCGCACCACGGCGCGCCGCGACGGCAACGACTGGATCCTGAACGGCGAGAAGATCTGGATCACCAACGGCGGGATGGCCGACTTCTTCACGATCTTCGCCAAGACCCCCGACGTGCAGTCGAAGGGCAAGGCGGCGCTCACCGCCTTCGTCGTCACCCGCGACCTCCCCGGCGTCTCCACCGGCCCCCACGAGGACAAGATGGGGATCCGGGCCAGCTCGACCACCACCGTCCGCCTCGACGAGGTGCGCGTCCCGGGCGACCACGTGCTGGGCGGCGTCGGGCAGGGCTTCAAGGCCGCCATGAAGATCCTCAATTCCGGCCGCACCGGCCTGGGTGGCGGCGCGGTGGGCGGCATGAAGCGGCTCATCGGCCTCTCCGCGAAGCAGGCGGTGGAGCGCCAGCAGTTCGGCCGACCCATCTCCGAGTTCGGCATGATCAAGGAGAAGGTGGGCCTGATGGTGGTCGACACCTTCGCCTCCGAGTCGGTGGTGAGCATGGTGGCCGGCCTCATCGACCAGGGCTACGAGGACTACGCGGTGGAGGCGGCCATCTCCAAGGTGTTCGCCACCGAGGCCCTCTGGCGCACTTGCGACGAGGCCCTGCAGGTCGCCGGCGGCAACGGGTACATGCGCGAGTTCCCCTACGAGAAGGCGATGCGCGACAGCCGCATCAACCGCATCTTCGAGGGGACCAACGAGATCCTCCGCCTCTTCATCGCGCTCACCGCCATGAACGACGTGGGGCAGCAGCTGAAGGAGCTCGCCGGCGTGGTGAAGAACGGCGTGGCCGATCCAATCAAGGGCTTCGGCGTCCTCTCCGGCTATGCGCGCAAGCGGGCCTCGCTGGCCACCGGCCTGGTCGGCGACCGCCGCAGCTTCACCCTCCTCGTACCGTCGGTGAAGAAGGCGGCCACGGTGGTCGAGGAGGGCACCCGCGACGTGGCGCTGGCCGCCGACCGGATCCTCCGCAAGCACGGCGGCAAGGTGGTGGGAAAGCAGTTCGCCACCCACCGGCTGGCCGACATCCTCATCGACCTGTTCGTCCTCTCCGCCGTGCTCTCGCGGGCCAATTCCGCGGTCGAGGGCAAGGGCGAGGAGGGCGCGGCGCAGGAGCTCGCCATCCTCGAGATCTTCGCCGGGCGGGCCCGCCGCCGCATGCGCAGCAACCTGAACCGCATCGACGACAACGACGACGAGCTGGTGAAGCTGGTGGCCGACCACGCCTTCGAGAAGGAAGGCTACGTCTGGGACACCATCTGAAAGCGGCCTAGCGACCGGAGCAGCGCGCCGCGGCCCGGTCGAAGGCCGCCCGGTTCCCGGCCGGCTCGAGCGAGACCTGGTCCATCACCTCGGCGCAGGCCATCCCGGGCGCGTGGCGAGCCAGGGTCTCGGCGGCCACCGCGCGCAGCGACGCGTCCGGCGCGGCCCGCAGCACCGGCGCCAGCGCGGCCCGGAGCGCGGCCGGGGAGAGCGTCCGCCCCAGCACCCGCACCGCCGTCTCCCGCACGGTGCGCGGAGCGCCGTCGGAGTCCGCCAGCGCGCGGGCCAGCGGCTCGGCCCGGGCCGGGTCCACGGCGGTGAGCGCCTCGAGCGCCACGGACCGTCTCGAGGGCAGGCTGTCCCCGGAGGCGGCGACCTCGGCGAGCACCGGCGCCGCAGCCGGGCCGAGCGCCCTCCACCTCCCGGCCGGGACGGGCCGGTCGATGGTGCCGAGAAGGGCCTCGACGTGGGCACGCACCTCCGCGTCGGTCATGCCGGTGGCGGTGAGGAGCGCGGCGGTGAGGAGCGCGAGGGCGGCGTGCATGGTGGCTCCTATCGGACGGCCGGGCTCGCCCGGATGATGCTGGCCTGCTGGGCCGAGAGGGTGCCGGTGGAAAGCGTCTGGCTCACCAGCCAGAACATGAGGTTGTCGCCGCCTCCACAGGTGCTGGCCGGGTCGATCAGGTTCTTCACGCAGTCGGAGTTGACGACCTCGTAGGTGGAGGAGGTGAAGCTGTCCGCGTAGCAGTTGGCCCGCTGGCTCGTCGGGGCGCAGTCGCTGCAGAGGCAGGTGGGCGTGTCCTTGACCGGGTCGAAGAGGGCCCCGACGCTCTCGGTCACGTGGTAGAGGCCGAGGAAGTGACCCGCCTCGTGGGCGCCGATGTAGGCGGTCTGGTCGGCGCCGCAGGCCGACAGGCTGACGTCCCCCTGGCAGGCCGTGGGACTCGTGGTGAAGGTCAGGTCGGCGATCGAGACCAGCGCGCCGCTCGCCACCGTCCCACCCACCGAGGCCGGGCCGGGGATGGTCCCGTCCTGGCCGACCACCGTGTAGCCGCCCTGCTGGGAGTTCAGGCTGTTCACCAGGAAGAGGTTCATGGCGTTTCCCGGCCCCGCCAGGCGGAGCACCGTGGCCACCTCCCCGCAGGGCGTCAGGTCGTCCACGTTGACCCCC
>DAIEMM010000234.1 GCA_027349605.1 Anaeromyxobacteraceae bacterium | reverse complement strand
TCCACCTGGATCCGCTCGTGGAAGCGGACCAGGTGCGGCGACGTGTAGAGGCCCACGCGGTGGCCGGCGAGCTGCAGCGCCTGCGCCGCCATCGCGCAGGTCGACCCCTTTCCGTTGGTCCCCGCCACGTGGAGGATGGCGAGGTCGCGGTCCGGGCGCCCCAGGGCGTCGAGGGCGCGCTCCATGCGCTCCAGGCCGAAGCGCATGGCCAGCGGCCGCAGCGTGTCGAGGTAGTCGTTCGGCCCCATTCTCCCCGGGGACTTCGCCGGCGGCGCGGCGCGCCTAGCCGAGGAGCGAGATGATCTGGGCCAGCCGCTCGCGCATCTGCAGCCGCGGGACGATGGCGTCGATCATCCCCCGCTCCAGCAGGAACTCGCTGCGCTGGAACCCGGGCGGGAGCTTCTCGCGGATGGTCTGCTCGATGACCCGCGGGCCGGCGAATCCGATGAGGGCCTTGGGCTCGGCGATGATCACGTCTCCCAGCCAGGCGAAGCTCGCCGCCACGCCCCCGGTGGTGGGGTGCAGCATCACCGAGACGTAGGGCTTGCGCACCTGCCGGAACCGGTTCAGCGCCGCCGAGGTCTTGGCCATCTGCATCAGGGAGAAGATGCCCTCCTGCATGCGCGCCCCGCCGGTCGAGCTGAAGACGATGCAGGCGCAGCGCCGCTCGTAGGCCCGGTCGATGACCCGGGCCACCTTCTCGCCCACCACCGACCCCATCGACCCGCCCATGAACTCGAAGGCGAAGGTGCCGAGGGACACGGGCTGGCCGGTGATGGTGCCCACACCGGAGATGAAGGCGTCCCGGAGCCCCGTGGCCTTGTAGGTGCTCTTCAGCCGGTCCCGGTACTTCTTGGCGTCGGTGAAGCCGAGGGGATCCTCGGGGACGAGCTCGGTGTCGAGTTCCTCGAAGGTGTCCGGGTCGAGGACCATCTCGAGGCGGCGCCGGGCCGGGAGGGCGTCGTGGTGTCCGCAGCCCGGGCAGACGTTCCAGTTGCCCTCCCACTCCTGCGTGTAGATCACCTCGCCGCAGCCGTCGCACTTCGTCCACAGCCCCTCGCCCTTCTTGGCGGGGACGGGCCCGGTGGGCTTGTCGGACGACGGTTGCGCCTTCAGGGTCTGCCGCTTCGAGAACCAGGCCATGTTCACTTTCCGTGAGACGAATCGTCAGATCGCGATCTCGTCGCCGCCTTCGAGCACCGTGACGCCGCGGAGGCCGAGCTCCGCCAGCTCCGCCCTCAGCTCGGCCTCGAAGGCCGGCTTGAGGTGGTACAGATATACGGGAACTCCCGCGCGTTCCACCTTGGCGAGCTCGCCGACGAGGGTGCGGGGCGTGAGGTGCCCCGACCGGTCGGCCAGCCGCTGCATGCGGCTCGGGAAGGAGAGCTCGACCAGGAGGGCCCGCAGCCCGGGCTGGCGGTTCACCTCCCGCCAGAAGGCGGTGGTGGGCCCGGTGTCGCCGGAGATGGCGAAGGCGGAGGCGCCGCGGCGGACCACGAACCCCGAGGACTCCACGGTGTGGCGCACCTTCACCGCCGAGACCGAATGGGGGCCGATGCGGAACGGCTCGCCGAACGGGAAGGCCTGGAGACGGACCACCGGGTTCTGCGCGCTCGGGATGCGGGTGAAGTCCGGCCAGAGCCTGCCGTTGAAGAGCGAGCGCCGCAGGGTCTCGGTGGCTCCCTTCGAGGCGTGGACCGTGACCGGACGGCGGCGGCGCCCCACCATGAGATCCGCGAGCAGCGGGACGTCCTTCACGTGGTCGAGGTGGCCGTGGGTGAGGACCACGTCGTCCACCCGCATCAGCTCGGGGAGCGAGAGGGAGGCGGTGAGCGCGCCGGCGTCGACCGCCAGCCGGGCGCCCAGGAGGAAGCAGGTCGTCCGGTGGTGCGGGAGCTCCCCCCCCGAGCAGCCGAGCACGCGCAGCCTCACGCCACGTCTCCGAACTGGGCCTTCATCTGGAGGAACTCGAGGAAGTGGCGGAGCTTGGCGACGTCCGGCACCACGAAGCCGTCGGGGTGGACCGAGAGGATCTTCGCGCGGAGCAGCTTGAGGAGCGCCTCGTCCGCCTGGTCCGGGCGCACCCCCACCGTCGCCGCCAGATCCCGCGGGGACATCTCGACCTTCCGCCCGGCCGGGGTGGGCGCCGCGCGCTCGGCGGTCACCGCGAGGTAGTGGACGACCCGCGAGGCCGCGTCGGTGAGCAGCAGGTTCTCGATCTGCTCGTTCGCCTCCGCGAGCCGGTCGGACAGCTTCTTGATCAGCCGGACCGCGATCTCGGAGCTCGAGCGGATCATCGCCTCGAAGGTCCGCGCGTCGATGACCAGCAGGCGGCAGTCCCCGGCGCAGGTCGCGGTCGCGCTCCGCGCCCGGTTGTTCAGGATAGACATCTCGCCGAGGAACTCTCCCGGCCCGAGGGTCGAGAGGATCTTCTCCACCTCGCCGACCCGCTTGGAGATGGTCACCCGCCCC
>DAIEMM010000223.1 GCA_027349605.1 Anaeromyxobacteraceae bacterium | reverse complement strand
GAAGGCGTGCCGCGCGCACATCCCCCAGGCGCGGCGCAACGCGACCCTCACGTCCGCGTCCATGAACCCGCCCTGGACGAAGTGCCAGAAGAAGTGGACCTCCCCGTCGGAGAGAGGGTCGTGCGGATCAAATGCCGATCGCCGGGAGCCCGGAGCCGCGCCGTCGTCGCCCCCGGCGGTCCCCGGGGCGGCCGCGTGAGCCTCCGGCGGCCGGAGCGGGCTCACCGGACGTACCCGGGCGGCGGCGGCGCGCCGGTCTGGTAGATGCCCTCGAGCCCCCGCGCCACGTCGTGGGGGACGCCCCACTCCCACAGGGCGCGCAGGGTCTCCTCGACGGGATAGGCGACCCGCTTCAGCTCCGGCTCGCCGTCGTCCAGGACGGCGTAGCCGGCGCGGGGATCGCCGTCCCGGGGCAAACCGACCGAGCCGGGGTTCACCACCAGCTTGCGGCCGAGCCGGAGCACCGCCGGGAAGTGGGTGTGGCCGACGAGGATCACGTCCGCGTCGACGTCCTCCACCGCCCGCTCCCAGGCCTGGCGGTCGGTCAGCAGCAGGTACCGGTAGAGCGGGTCGTCCGGCGCCGCGTGGATCAGCTCGAGCCGGAGGCCGCCGGCGGTGAGCGAACGGCGCAGCGGGAGCCCGGCGAGGAAGGAGCGGTCCTCGTCCGAGAGGAGGGGAAGCGTGAGCCGGCGGCTCTCCTCGGACAGGCGCCGGTAGAGCGGGGCCGACCGGCAGGGGACGCCGAGCGCCACGGCGTTGTCGTGGTTCCCCCGCACGGTGGCCTGCGCGTTGGCGCGGACCCAGCCCACGCACTCCGCCGGGCGAGGTCCGTAGTCCACCAGGTCGCCGAGGCAGAGCACCTGGTCGGCGCGCTCCGCCGCCGCGACCGCGCGCAGGGCCGGGAAGTTTCCGTGGATGTCCGAGACGACGAGGATGCGCACGTCAGGCCTCCACCGGACGGGATCTGGAGGGCGCGGGGCCCGGCCCCGGGGCCGGCTCGCGCTCCATCTCCAGGGCCATCGCGTCGAGCCGCGCCAGCTCGGCCGGGAGCGCCTCGCCCTCGGGCCCGCCTCCAGCCCCGGCGGCCGCTTCCCGGAGCGCGCCTTCCGCCCAGGCGTGCAGCCGCGCGGCGTATCGCTGGAGCGCGCGATCCAGCGCGGGTCCCAGGGCGGCCAGCCTGCGGGAGGCGAACTCCCCGGCGAGGAAGGAGCCGCCCACCGGTGGCGGGGCGAGGTCCGGCAACTCGCGCAGGAAGTCCGGGTCGAAGAGCGGCGGGAGCCTGGAGGCCACCTCCACCCCCAGCGCGCCGTGGGCTTCGTCGAGCACGGAGCGGACGCGGCGCGCCCGCTCCGCCACGCCGGCGCCGAGCGCTCCCTCGGCCGCCTCCCCGCCGTCCTCGCGGCGCTTCCACGCCGCCGCGACCGCGCCGGCCGCCAGCCCGAGCAGGCGGGAACCGTCGCGAGCGAGCGCGTCGCACGCGGACCGGACGCCGCCGGCGGCTCCCCGGAGCACGCGCTGCACCCGGAGTGGCCCGTCGATGCCGTCGCCCCTCGCCCCGAGAGCGCTGCCCGTGAGCGCGACGAGCCTGCGCAGCCGCCTCGCCAGGGCGCGCGGCCCGTCGCGGCGGTGCCGCTCCAGGGCCGGCTCCAGGACCTCGCCGCGGAGCTCCTCGCGCCAGCCCGAAAAGCCGGGGCGCACGGAAACGGGACGCACCGCGACGTCGTGCCCCGGTCCGAGGGCGCGCCCCAGCTCCCGGTCAAGATGGGCGAGCGCCGCCCCGCGCTCGCTCGCGGAGAGCAGGTCGGCCTTGCTGAGGAGGACGCAGTGCGGGATCCCGGCGGCGGAGAGCCCACGGACGATCGCGAGCTCCTCGTGGCTCATCGCCGTCCCGGCGGCGACGAGCACGAGCCCCAGGTCGCAACGAGGCAGGACCGCGAAGGCCTGCGCCGGCCCGCTGGAGGAGAGCGACCCCACGCCGGGCGTATCGACGAGCCGGAGCTCCCCCGGAAGGCCCGCCACCCGCAGCTCGAGCGCCCGGACTCCCCGGACGTTGTCGGGGTTCGCCGCCTCGGTGGCGAGGCCGGCGACCTCCTCGAGCCCGCCGTGGCGGACGGAGCCGTCGGCGAACCACGCGGTGAGGCCCGGGTCGCCGCGGGCGACCAGGATGGAGACGGCGGTGACCGGGGCCGCCCCGACCGGCAGGACCGGCGCGCCGACGAGGGCGTTGAGGAGGGACGACTTGCCGCTGCTCACGCGGCCGAACACCGCCACGTCGAGGGTTCCCGAGGCGGCCCGGTCGATCGCGGCGGCGAGGAGCGGGCGCAGGTCGGACAGGCCGTGCTCGGCGGTGATCTTCTCCAGCTCCGCGAGCACCTCGCCGGCCGGCCCCGGGATCCCGGCCGCCCGCTCGGCGAGCCGGCCCCCCTCCGACTCGTGGAGGAGGGCGATGCCCCGCGACATGAGGAGGCTCAGGAACTGCGTCACGTCGGCGAGTTCCCCGGCCGCCTCCGCGGCCAGGGAGCCGTACCCGCGCATCCGCTGGGGGGAGAGCTCGGCGAACGCGATGTCGGCGTAGTGGAGGTAGGTCTCGGCCGCCCAGCGCGCCGACACGGCCGGAGCGGGCCGCGGGATCCGGAGCCGATCGCAGGCCTCGACCATGCGCCGGCGCGCGGCCGCGACGAACGAGCCCAGGAACCGCGCCTCCTCCGCCGCGAGATCGAGCCGCTCGCGGGCGAACGGCGAGAGCTCGGCCCGGCAGAGGGCCTCGACGTCGCGCAGCAGGTCGTCCACCCTCGTGAAGCTGGACAGCAGGTGGCGTGCCTGACCTGGATTGAGAAGGGGGACCCGATCGCCCATGGCTGACTCCCGGAAGCACAGGAGTCATCGGCCGGGGACCGGCGGTTCGGGCGGACTCCACCGCCACAGACCCCATGAGTGTAACGGGATGCCCGGGCGGATCAACGTCGGGAGCCCAGGGGACCGCCCGGATCGGGGGGTCGGGGCGGAGGGAGGCCTCCTTCCCGTTGCGGCCCGGCCGGCCGGCTTGTAGGCTGCGGTCACTGGAAACGAGGGCGGTGGAGTCCGCCGCAACCGCTGCCACAGGCAGCCGATGACTCCTGCAAGGCGCGAGGCGCCGGCAGGAGTCCGTTCCCACGGCGCTCCCACCGGGCCTCCCGCAAGGGAGGCACCTGGAGCAGTTCCGGCACATGGGTCCCGAAGCGATGGCGCGCCGGACGGAACCGGCGTCGCCGGCAGTCCTGCAGTTCCCGATCACCCGTCAGCCACTCGCAGTCTAGCTGGTCACCACACCGGAGGAACGAACGATGGCGAGCGTCAAGCAGGTCCTCGGCCTTGCGGCCGAGAAGAAGGCCACGATGGTGGACCTGAAGTTCATGGACTTCATCGGCATCTGGCAGCACTTCACGGTTCCCATCGGCGAGCTGAAGGAAGATGTCTTCGAGGAAGGGCTCGGGTTCGACGGTTCTTCGATCCGCGGCTGGAAGGCCATCCACGCCTCGGACATGCTGGTGGTGCCCGACCCAGCCACCGCGGTCATCGACCCCTTCATGGCCGAGCCAACGCTGTCGCTCATCTGCAACGTCATCGACCCGATCACCAAGGAGTCCTATTCGCGTGATCCCCGGAACATCGCCATCAAGGCGGAGAAGTACCTCAAGTCGACCGGGATCGGCGACGTCGCCTACTTCGGCCCGGAGCCCGAGTTCTTCATCTTCGACGAGGTCCGGTACGACGCGGGGGTGAACCACGCGTTCTACAAGGTCGACTCGGTCGAGGGGCAGTGGAACACGGGCCGCGAGGAGGCCGGTGGCAACCTCGGCTACAAGCCCCGCTACAAGGAGGGCTACTTCCCGGTCTCCCCGACCGACTCGCAGCAGGACATCCGCACCGAGATGTGCCTGACGATGGAGGCTGTCGGCATCAAGGTCGAGAAGCAGCACCACGAGGTGGCGACCGCGGGCCAGGCCGAGATCGACATCCGCTTCGCGCCGCTGCTCCAGATGGCCGACCAGCTCATGTGGTTCAAGCACGTCATCAAGAACGTCGCGCGGCGCCACGGCAAGACCGTGACCTTCATGCCCAAGCCGCTCTACGGCGACAACGGCTCCGGCATGCACACCCACCAGTCGATCTGGAAGGGCGGCAAGCCGCTCTTCGCCGGCGACGGCTACGCGGGCCTGTCGGACGTCGCCATGTGGTACATCGGCGGCATCCTCGCGCACGGCCCGGCGCTCGCCGCGCTCTGCAACCCGACCACCAACAGCTACAAGCGGTTGGTGCCGGGCTTCGAGGCGCCGGTGAACCTCGCCTACTCGGCGCGCAACCGCTCGGCCTCGATCCGCATCCCGATGTACTCCCCTTCCCCCAAGGCGAAGCGTATCGAGTTCCGGTCGCCCGATCCGTCCTGCAACGGCTACCTGGCCTTCGCCGCCATGCTGATGGCGGGCCTGGACGGCATCGAGAACAAGACCAGCCCGGGCCAGCCGCTCGACAAGGACATCTACGGCCTCTCCCCGGAGGAGCTGAAGGAGATCCCGAAGATGCCGGGCAGCCTCGACGAGGCACTCGAGGCCCTGCGCAAGGACCACCAGTTCCTGCTGAAGGGCGACGTCTTCACCGAGGACGTGATCGAGACCTGGATTGACTACAAGTACGAGAAGGAGATCCAGCCGGTCCGGCTGCGCCCGTCGCCCGTCGAGTTCGCCCTCTACTTCGACCTCTGACCGGCCGGGTCCGGGCTCCGAGCGTGACGGCCGGCTCCAGCGCCGAGGAGGTGCTCCGCCGCCTCCGGGACCTCCACGACGGCCCGGCCGCGCTCGCCGAGGCGGTCGCGCTCGGCGGGCGAGCGGTCCCGGCGCTCGAGGCGCTGGCGCGCGACCGCCCCGGCCCCATCGCGGCGCACCGCCAGCTCGCCGTGCGGGCCCTCGAGGGGATCGGCACGGCCGAGGCGCGCAGCGCCCTGGAGCGCGTCCTCGCCGACTCGATGGCGCGCGAGCTCGACCCGGTCGAGCGCCAGGCGGAGGGCGAGGTCCTGAGCGCCGCGGCCCGGGCGCTCGGCGAGCTCGGTGGCGCCGGGGCCGCCGACCTGCTTCTGCGCGCGCTGGCCCGGAGGCCCGACGCGGGGTGCGCCGAGGCGCTCGGGAGGCTGGGCGAGCCGAGGGCCGTCCCGCTCCTCGTCGCCTGCCTGGCGGACGCCGTCGCGCGGGGGCCCGCGCGGTTGGCGCTCTTGCGCTTCGGCCCCCGGGCCGTCGCCGCGCTCGCCGAGGCCCTCGCGCCCCCGCCGGGCGCCGAGGGCGACGAGGGCGCGAACGCCGTCCTGGCGCGGAGCGTCGCCGCGGAGGTGCTCGGGGAGATCGCCGGGCCCGACGCGATCCGGGCGCTCGCCGGGGCCTTGGACGACGGGCGCCGCGCCGTGCGCACCGCCGCGGCGCTCGCGCTCGCCCGCGAGGGCGAGGGCGGCGAGACGATCCTCCCGGCACTCGGGGAGGCGCTGGTGGACGAACGGTGGGAGGTGGCCGAGGAGGCGGC
>DAIEMM010000215.1 GCA_027349605.1 Anaeromyxobacteraceae bacterium | reverse complement strand
GTCCGGCGGGCGGGCCTGCCGGTGGCCTTCTCCCAGGGATATCACCCGAAACCGCGGATCTCCTTCGGCCCGGCCCTTCCGGTCGGAGTGTCCAGTACCGCGGAATTCCTGGACTTGGAGCTCGTCGGACGACACGAGCCGGGCCAGGTGGGCCTGGCGCTCTCGGGCGCGCTGCCCGAAGGACTGGCCTTCCTGGATGCCCGGGAAATCGACCCTCGCGCGCCTTCGCTGTCGGAGTCCGTGCGCGCGGTCCACTATAGGGTAGAATTCCCCCAGGGTTGGAGCGCGGAGTCGCTCTCCCGGAGAATCGAAGATTTTCATTCGGCGGACCGGTCGGTGGTGCGCAGGGAAGCTCCACCCAAGGCCCGCGAGAAGAAGCGAAACCAGAGATCGGCCGCACCGAAGTCGAAGGAGATCGATTTGAAGGAGATGGTGACCCATCTGTCGGTCGAAGGGCCGGGGCGGGTCGCATTCAGCTTGAAGGCGGATCCATCGGGAAGCGCCAAGCCAGCCGAGGTGCTGGCAGCCGTGTTCGGCGATGGAGCGCCACCCAGAGGAGTCAAGGTCTTGAAGGAAGGTGTCAGCTTCGCGCGGGCGGCGGATGCGCCCCGTGGCTTCCAGCCGCGATCGCCGCGCTACGCGGACGCCTGAAGGTAAACGAATTCTAGAGCTCGGCCGAGGGTCGCGAACGCCGCGACTCCCCCGGGCGCAGGGAATGCGAACTTGAGCAAGTGCTCGACAGGCGATCCGCGACTCCTGGCTCCACCGGGACGTCCGCGCTCGCGGCCCGAAGCGGGCCTCGCCTTCCCTTCGTCCGGACCGGGCAGGCGAGGTCCGAAATGGCGGGCAACAGCATCCTGGTGATCAACGCGGCCGGCGCGGAGACGCGCGTGGCCCTGGTCGAGAACGGCACGATCCACGAGTACTACCTCGAGCGAAAGCGCGAGAAGGGGATCGTCGGAAACATCTACAAGGGGCGCGTGGTCCGGGTGCTGCCCGGAATGCAGGCCGCCTTCGTGGACATCGGCCTCGAGAAGGCCGCCTTCCTCTACGTGGGGGACGTCTACGGCGACCCCGACTTCTCGGAGGAGTTCGAGCTCACGGAGGGTGAACACTCCGAGCAGGTCCCCGAGGTGCCCTCCGAGCAGGAGGCCGAGGAGCAGGAGGTCAAGGCGCTGGCGGGGGACGTCCCCGCCGCCGAGGCTCCGGCCGGGGAAGCGGTTCCTGCCGAGGCAGCCGTCGCCGAGGACGCCGCCGCCGAGGCCGCGGTCGCCGAGGCCACGGTCGCCGAGTCCGACGCCGCCGCGACCGACGCCGCCGCGACCACGCCCGTCCCGACCCCCACCGAAGTTCCCGTCGCGCTCGACACGGCCCCCCCGGAGCTCGAGGCGCTCGCCGCTCCCATCCCCCTCACCCAGGTGGTCTAGCCCGGCGAACCCGTCGCCGCGCCCGCGGCCGAGGAGGCCCCTGCCGTCGACGTCCCGGGAGCGACCGACGTGCCCGCAGCCGAGCTCGCCGCCGGGGAGCCCGTCGCGGGAGAAGGAGCGGGCGAGACGGCCCCGCCTGCAGCCGGCCAGATCGCCGTCCGGCCCGAGGCCGCGCCCCGCGAGGCACGCGGGGATCGCAGCGACCGCGGTCGCCGGGACCGGGAAGGCAACCGGGAGCGCGAGGCGGGCAAGGATCGCGAGGGTGGCAGGGAGCGCGAGGGCCGCCGCGGTGGGGGCCGGCCCGGGCACAACGGACACCGCAGGGACGAGGAGCGCCGCCCCCGCGAGCAGAAGAACATCCAGGACCTGCTGAAGGAAGGGCAGGAGGTCATCGTCCAGGTCGCCAAGGACCCCATCGGCACCAAGGGCGCCCGGATCACGAGCCACATCTCCATCCCCGGCCGGCACCTCGTCTTCATGCCCACTGTCGACCACGTGGGGATCTCGCGGCGCATCGAGCGCGACGGCGAGCGGCGCCGCCTGCGGGAACTGGTCGACCGCATGCGCCCCGAGGGCACCGGCTTCATCGTCCGCACCGTCGCCGACGGCGTGGAGGGACAGAAGCTCGAGGCCGACATCCGCTTCCTCATCCAGGTGTGGAACGAGATCATCCGCACCAAGGACAAGGTGGGCGCCCCGGCGCTGCTCCACCCCGACCTCGACCTGATCCTGCGCGCCACCCGCGACCTCTTCACGTCCGACGTGAACAAGCTCGTGATCGACGACCGGGACGAGCACGAGCGCATCCTGCGCTTCGCCCGCGAGCAGGCCCCGCACCTCGAGTCCCAGATCGAGCTCTACGCCGGGCAGGAGCCGGTCTTCGACGCCTACGGCATCGAGCAGGAGCTGAAGCGGGCCGGGCAGCGCAAGGTCTGGCTGAAGAGCGGCGGCTACATCATCATCGACCAGGCCGAGGCGCTCACCGCCATCGACGTCAACTCGGGGCGTTACGTCGGCAAGAAGAGCCTCGAGGAGACCATCACCAAGATCAACGTCGAGGCCGCCAAGGAGATCGTCTACCAGCTCCGGCTGCGCAACATCGGCGGCATCATCATCATCGACTTCATCGACATGGACAAACCCCAGAACCGGGACAAGGTCTTCAAGTCCCTGCAGGAGGCGCTGGGGCGCGACAAGGCCAAGACCAACGTCCTCAAGATCTCCGAGCTGGGCCTGGTGGAGATGACCCGCAAGCGGGTGCGCGAGTCGATCACGCGCATGACCACCGAGCCCTGCAGCTACTGCGACGGGAAGGGACACATCCGGTCCCGCGTCACGGTGGCCTACGAGATCTTCCGGGAGATCCGGCGAGACGCGCCGAGCTTCCCCGAGCCCGTGCTGGTCGTGAACTGCCACCCGGAGGTGGCGCGCATCGTCCAGGGGTCCGAGCGGGACGAGCTGCGCTACCTCATGGACCGCTTCAACAAGACCATCCAGGTGAAGCCGCAGACGGGCTACCACCAGGAGCAGTTCGACATCTACGGCCGCCAGGAGCGCGGCGAAGGTGGCGAGAGCGGCGGCGGCGAGGGGCGTGGGGGCAGCGAGGGACGCGGAGGCGGTGAAGGCCGCGGCGGCGGCGAGGGCCGCAGCGGAGGCCGCGGCGAGGGCGGACGCGGGCGGCGCGACCGCGGGGATCGAGGCGATCGCGGTGGACGCGGCGGCGGCGGTGGCGGTGGAGGGGGGAACGCGCCCCGGGAAGAGCCTGCCCCGCCCCGATCCGGGGATCCCGCCTAGGCCGTCATGGCGTCCGACGGCGAGCGGCGCGAGGCAGACACCCGAACGTCGCGATGGCTCGTCGTGCTGCGGGCCGGCCTTTCGGCCTTCAGGGGAGAGGGCCTGAGGCTCCGGGCCATGGCCCTCACCTACATCTCCATCTTCTCGCTCCTGCCGGCGATGATGGTGACGGTGTCGATGGTCCGGTCGTTCCCGGACCTCGATCGGGTCCGCATCGAGTTCCAGGCCTTCCTGACCGCGAACCTCGCGGTGGGGGCCCGCGACAAGGTCCAGGGCTACCTCGACCAGTACGTCTTCGGGGCGTCGGCCATGACCCCGGGCCTGCTCGGCTTCGCGCTTCTCCTCCTCTCCGCGGTGGCGCTCCTCGCCCAGGTGGAGCACGCGGTGAACGTGATCTGGTCCATCCGCCACGCGCGGCCCCGCCTGCAGCGCTGGCTGACCTACTGGGCCGCGCTGACCATCGGGCCGCTCGTCATGGCCGGATCGATCGCCATCGCCCTCGACGCCCACGAGAAGCTGGGCGCCCCGCGGATCGTCGGCCAGGTGGCGGGCGTGGCGCTGACCTACGTGTTCTTCGTGGC
>DAIEMM010000200.1 GCA_027349605.1 Anaeromyxobacteraceae bacterium | reverse complement strand
GGGTGCTGCAGGCCGACACCGCGCTCACCGTGGCCGCCACCGCCTCCGAGGTGACCCGCCTCGGCATCGAGGTGGCGGTCGAGCGTCTCGGTGAGGGGTGCGGGTCCCTCCCGGACGCCCCGGGCAGCCTCGTCGCCTGGGGCGACTTCGCGCCCTGCCCCGGGCACGACCCCTGCGGCGTGGCGGCGCAGTGCCCGGCCTCGGTGACCGCCTCCGGCCTCTGCCCGGGACGGAGGGTGAAGGTGCGCGTCCTGGCGGAGGACCTGGCGGGCAACGCGACCCCTCCCGGCCCGTGGATGGTTGCGGCCACCGGCTCCCCGGCGTCCCGGGTGGTGCTCACGGAGGTGCTGGCCGACGCGGCGACTCCCCAGGCCGGCGGCGAGTACGTGGAGGTCGCCAACCTGGGCAGCGGGGAGGCCGACCTCACCGGGTGGAAGCTCGCGAAGAGGAGCACGAGCGGGGCGGTCTCCCGGTGCACCCTGGAGCCGAAGGGGGGAGCGCTCCCGCCGGGCGGGCACGGGCTCGTCGTCGGGGGAAGCTGGGACGGCCGCTACGTCACGCCGGCCGGCGTTCCCCTCTTCCACTGCGGCGCCACGTCGCTCGCCGGGGGGCTGGCCGACGACCGGGCCCCCGCCCTCGCCCTCGAGTCGCCGTCGGGAGGCGTCGTCTCCGGGTTCGGCTGGACCGGCGCGTCCCTGCGCTGCACCGGCCGGTCGGTCGAGCGGGTCCTGCCGGGAGGGGAGGACGCCTCGTCGAACCTCTCCTGCGCCAAGGTCGCCCCGGGGACACCCGGCGCCTGCAACGGGAGCACGCCCGCGGAGGACTGCCCGCGCAGGCCCTTCTAGTGCCTATCCCGCGTGCTCGGCGACCCACTTGCCGAGGAACTCGTCCTTGAAGAGGAAACCGTCGGCCCCGCACTCGGCGGCGAGCTGCTCGACCGACTCCCGGGCGGCTCCCGTGCAGAGGAGCACCTTGATGCCCCGGAATCGCTCGTTGCGCTTCACGAACCGGCAGAACTGCGGCCCGTCGATGCGGGGCATCTTCACGTCGAGGAGGATGAGGTCCGGACGGGTCTCGCGCCGGGCCAGGATCGCGGTGGCCGCCTCGGCGTCGGCGGCGTAGAGCACCTCGAACCCCTTCCCGGCCAGTTCCCGCGTGAGGAACCGGGCCACGATCTCGTTGTCGTCCACGATGAGGACGCGGCGCCGGGCGGCCAGGGCCGCGGTGAACCGCTGGGGGAACTCGTCGAGGGGATCGAGACCGAGGGGCCCGTCCGCGCCACAGCGGGTCGCGAGAAGGGCCAGCGCCTCCGGCTCGGCGACGCCCGTCACCAGGGCCCTGCCGGCGAACCCCCGGTCCCGAAGGAGCGCGATGGCGCGTCTCCCGACCGCGCCGTCCACCACCAGGGCGTCGGCGCCGGCCAGGTTCGAGACGAGCTGGACCGGGTCCGAGGAGGCCACGGCCTGGTGACCAGCCCGCGACAGCGACAGGGCGACGGCGTCGCAGACGATCTCGTTGGCGCAGCAGACCAGGACCTTCACAGCCCATGGACCATACCGCATCGCCCCCCGGCGAGCGCGAATTGCCGCACCCCGGTGCGTGTGCTAGCCGTTGACCCGTGCGCCCCTACGAGGTCATCCACCGCAAGCGGGACGGACGCCCCGTGCCGCCGGAGGCGATCGCCGAGCTCGTGACCCGCTACGCCGAGGGGGCCGTCCCGGACTACCAGATGGCCGCGTTCTGCATGGCCGTCTTCTTCCGGGGCATGAGCGAGCCGGAACTGCAGGCGCTCACCGGCGCCATGCTCCACTCCGGGGACGTCCTCGACCTCTCCGGCATTCCCGGCCCGAAGATCGACAAGCACTCCACCGGAGGAGTGGGGGACAAGACCTCGCTCGCGCTGGCGCCGCTCGTCGCCGCCTGCGGGGTGAAGGTGCCCATGGTGAGCGGCCGGGGGCTCGGCCACACCGGCGGCACCCTCGACAAGCTCGAGTCGATTCCCGGCTTCCGCATCCAGCTGCCCGTCGAGCGCTTCCGCGAGCTGGTGGCCTCGGTGGGGGCCTGCCTGGTGGGACAGACCGACCGCATCGCGCCCGCCGACCGCAAGCTCTACGCGTTGCGGGATCTCACCGCCACGGTCGAGTCGATCCCCCTCATCGCCGCCTCCATCATGTCGAAGAAGCTCGCCGAGGGGATCGACGGGCTCGTGCTCGACGTGAAGGTGGGGAGCGGCGCCTTCATGAAGCGGCTGCCCGACGCGACCGCGCTGGCCCGCACGCTCGTCGGCATCGGGCGCGGGATGGGGAAGGACGTCGTGGCCCTGGTCACCGACATGGACCAGCCCCTCGGCCACGCGGTGGGGAACGCACTCGAGGTGAAGGAGGTCGTGCACCTGCTGCGCGGCGGCGGTCCTCCCGACCTGCGCGAGCTCACCGTCCTCCTCGGCGCGGAGATGCTGCTCCTGGGTGGAGTGGCCGCGACGCCGGCCGACGCGAGAGCCCTCGTCGAGCAGGCCATCGCCGACGGGCGGGGCTTCCGCAAGCTCTGCGAGATCGTCGAGGCCCAGGGCGGAGACCCGCGCGTGCTCGTCGAGCCCGACCGGCTGCCGCGCGCCGCGAGGGTGGTGGACGTCGCCTCCCCGGTCACCGGCGTGGTCGAGGCCATCGACGCCGAGGCCGTCGGCCTCGCCGCCATGGCGCTCGGGGCCGGCCGATCCCGCGTGGAGGACGCCGTGGACCCCGCTGCCGGGCTCGAGCTCCGGAAGAAGGTGGGGGACCGGGTCGAGGCCGGCGAGACGCTGGTGGCGATGCACCTCGGGGAGCGGCCGCTCGAGTCCCCCGAGGCGGTGGCCGCGCGCCTGAGGGCCTCCTGGCGGATCGGGGCCGGGCCGGCGTCGCCGGGCCCGCTCGTCCGGGAACGGATCGAGGAGGTGGGGACATGACTCGAAGGGCCGACCTGCACATGCGCCTGGAGTACGCCCGGGCCTGGATCCGGGGGCGCACCGAGCAACGTCCGTCGGTGGGAATGGTCCTCGGATCGGGGCTGGGTGCGCTCGCCGAGCGGATCGAGGATCGGGTCGTCGTTCCGTTCGAGGAGATTCCCGAGTTTCCGCCCTCCACGGTGGCCGGCCACGCCGGAAGGCTCGTGGTCGGAAAGCTGGGGGGGGTGGCGGTGGCCGTCCTGGAGGGCAGGGCCCACCTCTACGAGGGCGCCACGGCCGAGGACGTCACCTTCGGGGTCCGCCTGCTCGCCTGGTTCGGCGTCCGCTCCCTGCTCCTCACCAACGCGGCCGGTGCGGTGAACCCGTCCTTCGCGCCGGGCGACCTGGTCCGGATCACCGACCACCTGAACCTCACCGGCGAGAACCCGCTCACCGGGCCGAACGACGAGCGTCTCGGCACGCGCTTCCCGGACATGAGCGAACCGTACGACGCCCGGCTGGGAGGGCTGCTCGACGCCTGCGCCTCCCGCCTCTCCATCGCGCTGCGTCCGGGAGTCTACGCCGGGCTGGCCGGGCCCAGCTACGAGACCCCGGCCGAGATCCGCATGCTGCGCACGCTCGGCGCGGACCTGGTGGGGATGTCGACGGTCCTGGAGACGATCGCGGCCCGGCACGCCGGCGTCCGCGTCGCCGCGGTGTCGCTCGTCACCAACCTCGCGGCCGGCCTCTCGGCGGTCCCGCCCTCGCACGCAGACGTGCTCCGGGCCGGGGCCGGCGCCCGGGAGCGGATCGAGCGGCTGCTGCCGGCGTGGGCCGCCGAGGCGGCCGGGGTGTCGCCGTGACGGGGACGCGGCGCTTCCACCTGCTGGTC
>DAIEMM010000196.1 GCA_027349605.1 Anaeromyxobacteraceae bacterium | reverse complement strand
CGGTGCTGCGCACGGGGATCGCGCGCTGGAACGTCCCGATGGGAATCCACCGGCCCGACCTCGTGCGAGGTCGCGCTGGCCGGCGGGCGATGGCGGGCGGAGCACGTCCAGCTCGTCGCTTCCCCCGCGGCCTCCGGTCGCGATCTCGGCCACGCCGGCGCCCAGGCCCGGATCGCGATCCTCGACATCACGCCGCGCTGGAAGGTGGAGGAAGCGCTCCGGGCCAGCCAGCACCTCTTTTAGACCGTGCTGTCCACCATGGCGGAGGGCGTCCTGGTCGTGGACGCCGCCGGCGTCGTCCGGTCGTGCAACACGGCGGCCGAGCGGATCCTGGACGCGAGCGCGGAGCAGATGGTCGGCCGGAAGGCGGCCGACCCGAAGTGGAGCGTCTTCCACGAGGACGGGAGCCCGTTCCCGGAGGAAGACTTCCCGGCCGAGGCGGTGCTGCGCACGGGGATCGCGCGCTGGAACGTCCCGATGGGAATCCACCGGCCCGACGGGACGACGCTCTGGCTCCGGGTCGACGCGGAGCCGCTGCGCAACCGCGACGGGTCGGTCCACGGGGCGGTCGTCACGCTGGCGGACGTGACCGAGGAGCAGCGAAGGGTCGGGGAGCTCCGGCATCGACAGGACCACCTGGCCCACGTCCTGGAGGCGGGATCCGACGGTTTCTGGGACTGGGACGTCCCGACCGGCCGCATCCGGATGAGCAAGCGGATGAGCGAGATCCTCGGGGGTCCGGCCGTCGAGAGCGAGAGCCATGCATGGACCTGGCCGGACCGGGTCGATCCGGGGGAACGTGCGGAGGTCGAGAAGCTGCTCGAGGCGGTCGCCGCCGGCGAGATGGACCACGTCGACGTCCAGTACCTGGTCCGGGTCTCCGGGGGTGCCTGGAGGTGGCTGCGGGCCAGGGGAAGGGTCGTCGAGCGCGGTGCGAAGGGGGAACCCTTGCACCTCGCGGGCATCGTCTCCGACTTCACCGAGCTGAGGGCCGGCTCGGGCGCACGGGCGGCTCCCCACGTCCGTCCCCAGGGCATCCTGGAGGATGCGTGAACAGGGCACCCGGCGACCCCACCAGATTGCGCGCGCAGGCGGAGGCGAAGGTCGCCGCCGCCCCTCGTGCCACGGGGACGCCCCACGCCGACCCGTCGCTCCTGCGGGCCATCGACGCGCTCCCCATCGGCGTGACCCTCGTGGAGCTCGGGGAGGACGGCAAGCCCCGGTTCATCGTCCACAAGTCCGCCCACGAGCGCATGCCGGGTCCGCTGCCCGTGGGCGGAATGGCCTTCGACGACCTGCCCTACGAGGTCTTCCATCCGGACCGGGCCACCCGGATGCCGGTGGAGGACTGGCCGGGCCCGCGGGCCGCGCGAACCGGCGAGGCGGTCCACAACTCCGAGATCCACACCTTTCAGGAGGGGAGGTGGAGGGTCCTCTCGGTGAGCGCCGCGCCGATCCAGGCGAGCGACCCTGGGGAGCCCCGGCGGGCGGTGGCCGTGCTCCTCGACGTCACCGATCGCGTCGAGCAGGCGCGCCAGGTGGAGGAGGTGAAGGCTCGCCTTTCGCACGTCAGCGACGCCTCGAACGACGGCTTCTTCGACTTGGACCTCGAGGCCGGCCACGTGAAATCCAGCAGGAGCCTCGCCTCCATGCTCGGATACGACCTCTCCGAGATCAGCACGGACGTCGCGGCGTTGCAGCGCCTGGTCCACCCCGAGGATCTCGAGCGGGACCGGGCGGCCAGGGAGAGCCACCTGCGCGGGGAGTCGGACCAGTACGTCAACGAGCTCCGCCTGCGGCACAAGGACGGCCAGTGGCGATGGTTCGACGTTCGCGGAAAGGTCGTCGGGCGGGACCCGGACGGCAAGCCGCTCCGCGTGGCCGGGACGGTGACCGACGTCACCCAGCGCAGGCGGACCGAGGACGCCCTTCGCGTCCAGCAGGCCCAGCTCGACATCGCCGCCCGCTCCGGCGGGCTCGGGCTGTGGGAGCTGGACCTGGCCACGAACCAGGCCTGGCGGACGGTCGAGCACGACCGGCGCTTCGGGTACGACGCGCTGCAGCCCTCCTGGGGACCCGACGAGGCCTTGCGCCACGTCGTCCCGGATGACCGCCCGGTCTTCCTCCGGGCGTTCGAGGAGGCCCTCTCCACCGGGCACTTCCACTACGAGCTCCGCATCCACCCGGCGAGCGGGGGCCTGCGCTGGATCGAGGCCAACGGGGAGGTGTTCCGGGACGAGGCCGGGAAGCCGGTCCGGATGGCGGGCACGGTGGTGGACGTCACCGACCGGAAGGCGGCCGAGGCGAGGGTCCGCGAGGCCTCGGCGTACGCCCGCAGCCTCCTCGAGGCGAGCATCGACCCGCTCGTGACCATCAGTCCGGAGGGGAAGGTCACGGACGTCAACGCGGCCACCGAGGCGGCGACCGGAGTCGCTCGCGACCGGATCGTGGGGACCGACTTCGCCGACTCCTTCACCGAGCCCGAGAGGGCCCGCGCCGGGTACCTCCAGGCGCTTTCCGCCGGGGTCGTGCGCGACCTCCCGCTCACCATCCGTCACGCGAGCGGCCGCACGACGGAGGTGCTCTACAACGCCACCGTCTACCGGGGCGCGGACGGCCAGGTCCAGGGGGTCTTCGCCGCCGCACGGGACGTCTCCGAGCTGCGCGCCACCCAGGAGCAGCGTGCCATCGCCTCCCGCCTGGCGGCGATGGGCAGGCTGGTGTCCGGGCTGGCCCACCAGGTCAACAACCCGCTCGCCGCCCAGCTGTCCGGGCAGGGGGTGGCGCTGGAGGTCCTGGGGGACATCCGGGAGCGGATCCTCCAGGGTGACCTGCAGGACCGGACGGCCGTCCTCCGGAACCTGGAGGACGCGATCGAGGCGCTCGGGGACGCACAGGCCGGCGGCCAGCGCATCGCCCGCATCGTGAAGGACCTCTCGATCTTCGCCCGGCCCGAGCCCCGCCGGTCGCGGTTCCGGCTCGCCGACGTCGTGAGCGACGCCTTGCGCTGGATGCCCGGCTTCGTCGCCAAGACCTCCTCGGTGCAGGTGAGGCACCAGGACGCACCGGAGGTGATGGTCTCCCCCGCGCAGATCGAGCAGGTGATCGTGCACCTGGTCACCAACGCGGCCAGGGCCGCCCTTCCCGGGACGCGGGGCGAGATCGTCCTCCGGACGGGGCCGGGAGCGAGAGGAATGGCGCGGCTGGAGGTCGTGGACCGGGGCGTCGGCATCGACCCGGCCGACCTCGACCGCGTGTTCGAGCCCTTCTTCACCACCCGCCCGGTCGGGGAGGAGAGGGGCACCGGGCTCGGCCTCGCGATCTGCCACGCGATCGTGACGGCCCACGGGGGCTCGCTCACCGTGAAGAGCACGCCCGGGAAGGGGGCGACGTTCCGGGTGGAGCTGCCCGCCGCGCCGGAGGTCGGCGGGGAGACGGCCGGCCGTTGATGTCGCCCGAGCGGGCGTGCGACCATCGGCGCATGCCCGACCCGCGCAGCCGCCCGAGCAGGAAGAAGGCCCCGAAGCGGACGCGGGAGGTGTCCGTCGCCGCTGCACGGGCGCCCGACGCCCGGGCCACGGGCCCGCTCCTCCCGAGCGCCGGGACGCTCGGGTTCCCGGTCGTCGGCCTCGGAGCCTCGGCGGGCGGCCTGGAGGCCTTCGAGCAGTTCTTCC
>DAIEMM010000184.1 GCA_027349605.1 Anaeromyxobacteraceae bacterium | reverse complement strand
GGGACCTGCGCGGCGAGGTGACGCTGGTCGTCGCGGGTGCGGGGGAGGCGCCGGAGGCGGCGCCCGCCGAGTTGCCGGAGGAGGAGATCCTGCGCCGCCTGGCGGCCGGAGAGCCTCCCACCGAGGTGGCGCGGGCCATCGCGAAGGGGCATGGCGTGCCCCGGGGCGAGGCCTACGCGCTCGTCGAGCGGGTTCGCGGCCGTCGCTGACCGACCGGATCGGTCAGTTCGGCTCCTCGGCGCCGCGCAGGCCGAGCTCCTTCATCTTCACCTGGAGCGACTTGCGGCTGATCTGCAGCTTCTTCGCGGCCCGGGTGACGTTACCGCCGGTCTCCTCGAGTGCGCGCGAGATGAGCGTGCGCTCGAGCTCGGACTGGGCCTGGCGGACGATGTCCTTCATGGACGCCCCGCTGGGCGCGGCGATGGCGCCGAGCACGCCGAGCGGCGCCACCGGACGTCCGGCGCCGGGCGTCCGCTCCCGCAGGGTCTCGGGCAGCTGCGCGACGGTGACGACTTCGCCGTCGGCGAAGAGCACCGACCGCTCCATCACGTTCTCGAGCTCGCGGATGTTCCCCGGCCAGGCGTAGTTGACGAGGACGTCGAGGGCTCCCGCGTCCACGCGTTCGACCCTCTTCCCCAGGCGCCGGTCGTACTTCTCGATGAAGTGCTGCGCCAGCAGCGGGATGTCCTCGCGGCGATCCCGGAGGGGAGGGAGCGCGATGGGGACGACGTTCAGGCGGTAGAAGAGGTCCTCGCGGAAGCGGCCCTCGGCGATGAGGGTCTCGAGGTTCCGGTTGGTGGCGGCGATGAGCCGCACGTCCACCCGCAGGGTCCGGATGCCGCCCACACGCTCGAACTCCGATTCCTGGAGGGCCCGGAGCAGCTTCACCTGCATCTCGACGGGGATCTCGCCGATCTCGTCGAGGAAGAGGGTGCCCCCGTCGGCGAGCTCGAAGCGGCCGGGCTTGGACCCGACGGCGCCGGTGAAGGCCCCCTTCTCGTAGCCGAACAGCTCGCTCTCGACGAGGTCCTTGGGGATGGCGGCGCAGTTCACCTTGATGAGGGGCTGGGTGCGGCGCGAGCTGCCCCGGTGCAACGCCTGGGCGACCAGCTCCTTGCCGGTTCCGCTCTCGCCGGTGATGAGCACGGTGGAGGGCGAGTCGGCGACCCGCGCGATGACGTCGTAGACGGCCCGTATCGAGGGCGACTGGCCCACCAGCGGGGGGCGCTCCCCCTCGCCGGTCGGGGGGTGGACGTGCTGCCCGGCCAGCACCCGGGCCCGGGAGGCCTTGGCGATGACCTTGCGCAGGTCGTCCTGGTCGAAGGGCTTCGTGATGTAGTCGAACGCCCCGGCCTTCATCGCCTCCACGGCGGTGTCCACGGTGCCATGGGCGGTGATCATGATCACCGGGACGTCGGGGTGGGCCGACGCCACGTTCCGGAGCAGGTCCAGGCCGCCCATTCTGGGCATGACCAGGTCGGTCACCACCACGTCGACCGGGGCGCGGTTCATCGCCGCGAGGGCCTGCTCGCCGTCCTCGGCGGCCGTGACCTCGTACCCGTCCCGCTTCAGCATCGCCGCGAGGACGCGGCGGATGTTGGTCTCGTCGTCGACGATGAGGACGTGCGCCACGGCCCGTCCTGTTACCACGAGTGGGCGGGGAAGGGGAGCCGGCCCGGCCGGGAGCGCGGTCAGTTCGGGCGGCGGCGCCGGCGGGCGCGCCGGGCGTCCGGGGAGCCCGCTGCAGGGGTGGCCGGCGACGGGGACGCGGGCGCCTCGACCTGGATGGAGGGAAGGGAGACGGTGAACTCCGCCCCTCCCCCGGGCGGGGTGGAGGCGGTCAGGGAGCCGTGGTGCGCCTTGACGATGCGCTGGCTGATGGCGAGCCCGAGCCCGGTTCCCTTCTCCTTGGTCGTGTAGAAGGGGACGAAGATGCTCTCCCTCGCCTCGGGCGGGATCCCGGGGCCGGTGTCGCGGAAGCGGACCTCGACGCGTGCGTCCCGGAAGCGCGGCTCCCGCCAGCCGGCCAGGTCGTCGCGAGCGAGCCGGGCCTCGACGTGCAGCCGGCCGCCTCCGGGCATGGCCTGGAAGGAGTTGATCGCCAGGTTGAGGAAGACCTGCTTCAGCTGCTCGGCGTCGCAGTCGACCGGGGGCAGCTCGGGCGCGGCGTCGATGGCGACCTCGATGCCCTCCGGGACCTGGGGGGCGAGGAGCTTGAAGGTCCGCTGCAGGATGTCCCCGACGTCCCCGGGCGACATGCTCGACTTGAGCGGCCGTGCGTAGTCCAGGAAGGCGGTCACCACGCCGTTCAGCCGGTCGACCTCCTCGACGATGATCTCCAGGAACTCCCGGTCGTCGGCGGGAAGGCGCCGGGGGTCGAGGTACTGGGTGGCGCCCTTGATGGCGGCGAGCGGGTTCCGGATCTCGTGGGCCAGGCCGGCCGCCATCTCTCCCAGCGCCGCGAGCCGGTCGCGCTCCTTCATCTGCTGGTAGAGCTTGGAGTTGTCGATGACCACCGCGCAGCGGTCCGCCACCTCGATGAGCGCGGCGATCTCGTCCGACGCGAAGGCCTCCTGGACGCGCTCGTCCCAGCAGGAGAGGAAGCCGGCCACGCGGTCCCCGGCGGCCAGCGGCATGCAGATGCCCGCCTTCATGAGGGCCATGGCCTCGCGGGCGTCGACGATCCGCTCGAGCTCCTGGGCGATCGCGGGGGGCATGGGGGCGGCGGCGGCGTCCCCCTTCGCCGGCGGGTACTCCGCCTGCAACTCGGCCATGCGGCGGTCGAGGTTCTCGAGCAGGAGGGCCCGGCGTCCGTCCCCCGCCGCCCGGAGGAGGGCCCGCGCGGTCCCGGCCTCGAGGAAGGGGACGGGCTCCGGGCCCCGGAAGGCCAGCAGCCGGTACCCCGGGCGATCCTCGGACACGAGCCAGAGGGAGGCGTGGGTCACCCGGCGGGTCTCGGTGAGGCCGTCGAGCACGGTGCGCTCCAGCTCTCCCGGGTCGATGACGTTCACCACGCGGTCGCGCAGCGCCTCCAGCTCGCGGACCAGCTCGTAGCGTTCCGGGAAGAGGTTCACCACCACCCACTCCTCGACCTTGGACCGGATGGGGTCGAAGAGGGAGAGGATCACGAACGACGCCACCAGGGTGTTGAAGAAGAAGAGGCCGGGGCGCACGCCGACCCAGGAGACGAGGCCGCCGTAGATGCTCGCCAGCACGAGCCCGAGCAAGGTGACCACGGCGATCTTGCCGAGGAACTCGTGGAGGTCGAGGAGCCGCCGCCGCAGCAGTGCCTGCAGCAGCAGGAACATGTACAGCGTGAGCGCCATGAACCCGAGGCCCTCGAGCGGGTAGGCGATTCCGAGGCGGGGGAGGAAGTCGAGGAAGGCGAGCGTGCCCACCACCATGGCCCCGACGAGCACGTAGGTGAGGCGGGACCGGTCGGCGCGGGTGGGGGCGGCTGCGGTCTCGCGCCAGACCACCGAGAGGACCGCGGCGAGCGCGAGCAGGACGAACCCGGCGACCAGCAGGGGCGCCAGGTCGGATCGGGCGAGGGGCGAGACCGCGACCACCAGGCCGAAGATGGATCCGGCCAGCATGAGGTCCCGGGCGCGCCGCGCCGGTCGCCGCTTCACCCCCAGGAACTCCAGGAAGAAGGCCAGCGCCGCCGCCGGAAGGAGGGACCCGGCTCCGATGGCGAAGCGCTTCCACACGTCGTGGCCGCCCTGGGCCCCGGGGAGGCCGTGGAG
>DAIEMM010000005.1 GCA_027349605.1 Anaeromyxobacteraceae bacterium | reverse complement strand
CCGTCGCCCGGGCGCACTCCGACCCTCGCGCCGACGGGCCTCCCGCCGCTTCCCTCCTGGACCTGTCCGGCCGTGCCGCCGGCCTCGACGAGGTCGCCGCCACGCTGGCCATGTGCTTCGAGCAGCTGGGCAAGCGGGAACCGCTGCTGCTGGAGGCGGATCTACCCGAGGCGGAGACCCTTCGTGAGCTGGAGGCCGCACTAGACGGCGCCCTGCTCGATCTGGCCTCCATCGGCCAGCGGGTGGACGAGGCCTTCCACGGTCCCGGCGCCTTCCTCCAGGGCGCGACGAAGCTCGGGGACGTCGCGCGGGCGGTGAACCTGGCGGGACGCGCGGCCGCCGCGCGCACCGGAGTCGCCTGAAGACGTCGCTACTTCACAGGCGGTCCAGCCGGTCCGCCTCGGTGACGCCCGCGGTCCAGGCGTCCGCCTGCACCTTGTGCCAGATGGGGAGCTCCGCGCCGTCCACCGCGACGTACCAGCGGCCCTCCTTCATCCAGACCCGGACCTCCCGGGCGCCGACCCGGAACGTCGCCGCCGGATGCGGGATCACGTCGTGCCGGGTCACGGCGTGCTGACCTCGACCATCACCCGCTTCCCCAGGTCGTCGACCTGGGCCAGCAGGGCGCGGATCTCGGCGCAGTGGGGCGTGCGGATGCGCGCGGCGCGGATGAGGGCGCCCCTGACGTCGGCGAGGCTGGCGTCTAGCGCCATGAGATGGGTGAGACGCATGTCGATGACCGGCTCTTCGCGCATCGGCGGAGCATACGCCTTCTGGTATGAAAGGGATCCCCCCGGAGGACACGTGCCCTTGGACGCCGACCTGATGGACCAGCTGCGCCGCGTTCTCGCCGCAGTGGAGCAACTCCTCCCCCGGCCCGTCCCGGAGACCGACTGGGCGGTGCACCACGCCGCCGGCTGGCGCAGGCGGCCGCTCGCGGGCTGGCTCGAGCCGATGAGGTCCCAGGGTGGACCGGGGCTCGACGACCTGCTGGGGATCGACGAGCAGAAGGCCGTGGTGGAGCAGAACGTCCGGCAGTTCCTGGCCGGCCTGCCGGCCAACAACGTGCTGCTCTGGGGGGTGCGCGGCACCGGCAAGTCGTCGCTGGTCCGGGCGCTGCTCGCCGCCTACGCGCCCCGCGGCCTCCGACTCGTGCAGGTGGACAAGGCCGACCTGATCATGCTGCCCGACATCGTCGACGGCCTGCGGGACGAGCCCTACCGCTTCCTCCTCTTCGCCGACGACGTCTCCTTCGAGCCCGGCGAGTCGAGCTACAAGGCCCTGAAGAGCGCCCTGGACGGCTCGGTCTACGCCATTCCCGAGAACGTGCTGGTCCACGTCACCTCGAACCGCCGGCACCTCCTGCCCGAGTTCGAGACCGACAACCGCGGCGCGATGCTCGTGAACGACGAGATCCACCACGGTGAGTCGGTGGAGGAGAAGATCTCGCTCTCCGGCCGCTTCGGGCTCTGGGTCGGGTTCCACTCCTTCAGCACCGAGCAGTACCTGGCCGTGGTCCGGCAGTGGATCGACCGGATGTGCGCGTCGCGGGGGACGGAACTGCCCTGGAACGAGCGCTCGCGCGAGGCCGCCATCGCCTGGACCCACAGGAAGGGGGACGCGAGCGGCCGGATCGCCTGGCAGTTCGCCGCCCACTGGGTGGGGAGCGAGCTGCTGGCCCGGGCTCACTCCATCTCGAACGCGAGGTAGTTGAGCCGGCCCTGCCGCTCGACCTGGAGGACCACCGGCGTGCCCGTCTTCACGGCGAGCACGGCCTGGCGCAGCCCCTCCACCGATTCCACCGGGGTCCGGTTCATGGCGTGGATGACGTCGCCGGGCTGGAGCGCGATCCCGCTCGCGCCCCCCTCCACGGTGCGAGCGGCCACCACCACGCCGTAGCCGATGCGGAGCGGAGGAAGGATGCCCCGCAGCTTGTCGCTCACCTCCACCCCCAGGATCCCGAGACGGGGAACGAGCCCCTTGTCCGGGTTGGCCAGGTCGGCGAGGAGGTCGGTGGGCTGCTTGGCCTCCGGGGCGTTCACGGTGAGCTCGACCCGGGAGTCGCCTCGCAGGACGCCGAGGAGGACCGGATCGCCCACCTGGTGGAGGAACAGCGCCCCCGTGAGCGCTGGCAGGCTGTCGATCGGCCGCCCGTCGAAGGTGTCGATGAGGTCGCCGGGTTGCACGCCGGCCGCCGCGGCCGCCGACCCGGGGATGACGTCGGAGACCACCACGCCCCAGTCGCGCGGCAGGGCGAGGCCGGTGGCCAGGACCGGCGTCACCGCCTGGGCCGTGATCCCCGCCTCGATCCGCCGGACGTAGCCGTACTTGCGGAGGCTGTCGTAGGCGAAGCGGACCATCGGTGCGGGGATGGCGAAGCCCAGCCCCTGGCTGCCCCCGGACTGGCTCACGATGAAGGTGTTGATCCCCACCAGGGCGCCGTCCGCGTTCACGAGCGGGCCGCCGCTGTTGCCGGGGTTGATGGGCGCATCGGTCTGGATGAGCAGCATGGGCGTGGGAAGGGGCGTCACCACGTCGATCTGCCGCGCCGAGGAGGACACGACGCCCATGGTGACGGTGTTCGCGAGCCCCTGCGGGCTGCCGACGGCGAAGACCAGCTCCCCCTGGCGGACCTTGGCGGAGGGATCGAGGGCCAGGGTGGGGAGACCGGTCGCCTCGATGTGGAGCAGGGCGAGGTCGATGCTGGCCTGGGTTCCCACCACCCGGGCCTCGTAGATCCGCTGGCGGCCGCCCCTTCCGGCCGGGCCACTGCCCTCCGTCGGCCCCGGGAGGACGACCTGGATCCTCTGGGCGCCGTGGATGACGTGCTCGTTCGTGATCACGAACCCCGCCGGGTCGACGATCACGCCCGAGCCGATGGTGCGCTGGCGCGAGACCAGCGGTCCCTCGCCTCCGCCGGAGTCGCTGGCCGGGCCGTACCCGGTGACCCGGATCTGCACCACGGCGGGGGAGACCCTGCCGACCAGGCGGGAGATGGCCGTGTCGAGCTCGTGGAGGATGGGCGAGGCGGCGGTGGCCTTTCCGGCCTGCGCACGGGAGGGCCCGGCCAGCGCGAGGAGCACGAAGGCGAGCGCAGCGCGGCGGACGGGAACGGATCTGTCGAACGGGGGCATCGGGAATCCTCCACCTCATGCCTAACATGGGGAGGCGCCATGTCCTCCACCCGCAAGCTGCTCGGCTTCGAGTTCACGAGCCTCTGCCTGATCGCCTTCCTGGCGATCGCGAACGGGACCGCCTACTACGACCTCTTCGG
>DAIEMM010000171.1 GCA_027349605.1 Anaeromyxobacteraceae bacterium | reverse complement strand
CGAGCCCCCGGAGGCCGGGCGCTGGCAGCTCGCCGCCGCCACGGCGCCGGGCCACGCCCCCTTCGCGCCGGAGTGGGGCTACAGCCCGGTGGTGTTCGACGCCCGGCCCGGGGAGCGGGTTCGCGGCCTCGCGCTCTGGATGCTCCCCGTCCGCCCCTACGACGGTCGCGTCGAGGGCCCGGCGGGCAAGCCGGTGGAGGGCGCGGAGGTCCGCGTCGTCGGCAGCGCGACCGGAGACCGGGCCCTCCTGCCCTCGACCGAGACCGCGACCAGCGGCCCGGGAGGGAGCTTCACCCTCCCCGCACCCGACGGCGCCACCCTCGAGGCGCGCCATCCCGGCTACGCGCCGGGGCGGGCGGTGCTGGACTTCGCCGCGCGGTCGACCCGCCGGGTGGTGGTGAAGCTGGGCGCCGCGGAAGCCCGGGGCGCGGTGGCCGGCCTGGAAGGAAGGGTCCTGGCCGGGAGTGCGCCCGTCGAGGGTGCGATGGTGAGCGCCCGCCGGCTCTGGCGCGGCGGCCCCGGCTCCGCGGAGGGCTCGGCATCGGCGCAGTCCACCTCCGACGCCGAGGGCCGGTTCACACTCCGGGAACTGGCCCCCGGACGTTACCTCCTCACCGCCTCGCGCGAGGGAGTCACCCAGGCCAGGGCGGTGGTGGCGCAGCCGGGGGAGGAGCCCACCATCGAGCTCACCCGCGGCGGCACCCTCGCCGGCGTGGTGCGCGACGGCCGGACCGGGGAGCCGCTCGCACCCTTCGGCGTGGAGGTGCGCCGGGGCGGACGCCGGTGGAAGCTCCTCGTGGGTGCCGCCACCGTGGTGGACGCGACGGGCCGCTTCGAGATCCGGGACCTGCCGCCGGGCCCGGTGGCCGTGACCGCGTCGGCTCCGGGACACCTCCCCTCGGCCGAGGTGGAGGCCACGGTTCCCGAGCCTCCCGGCGTCGCCGAGGTGGAGATCCGGCTCGGCCAGGGTGGGCGCGTCACCGGCCGGGTGACCGACCGGACCACCGGCCAGCCGCTGCCCGGCGCGCGCGTCCTCCTCGAGGGAGACGGCGGGAGCCCCCCCAGCCTCCTCGACCCGGGAGCCTCGGCGGTGGCCGGCGCCGACGGCTCGTTCCGCCTCTCCGGGTTGCCGGTCCGGACGATCTCGCTCCACGTCGCCGCCGACGGCCACCACGCCCGCATCGTCACCGGCATCGACGTGCCGGACGGCGGGGTGGCGGCCCCGGTCGAGGTGAAGCTCACGCCCGTCGCGGAGGGGGAGGAGCCCCAGGTGGAGCTGGCCGGGATCGGTGCGGCGCTGGCGCGGCGGGGACGGACGGCGCTCCGGATCACCTCGGTCGTCCCGGGCGGAGGCGCCGCCGAGGCCGGGCTCGTCGCCGGAGACGAGATCCTCTCGGTCGAGGGGCGCCCCGTCGGCGAGCTCGGGCTGGCCGGCGCGGTGGACCTCATCCGCGGTCCGGAGGACACCCGGGTGCGGCTCGTGGTGCAGCGCGGCGACGCCCCGCCGGCGGAGGTCTGGGTCTGGCGGCGCCTGGTGCGGGGGTAGGCATGGCGACGAGCTCCTTCCAGCGCAGGAAGGGCTTCTCGAGGAGGTTCCAGGAGAGGAGCGCGGCCGCGAAGGTGGCGGCCCCGGACGCGGCGGCGAAGGCCGCCATCCCGGCGATCCGGCTCCCCAGGACGCCGGCCAGGGCGAGCGAGGTGAACCCGGCCGCCTCCAGCGCCAGGAAGATCGGGTAGTGCAGCACGTAGAGGCCGTAGCTGTACTTCCCGGCGCCGCGCAGCGCGGGCCGGTCCAGCGCCCAGGAGAGCCCGGACGGGCGGGCCTCGAGGGCCAGGACGAGCAGCGCCGCGAACCCGGCGGCGAGCGGCCCGAAGGCCCAGACCTGCACCACCGGGTCCCCGCCGAAGAACCCGCCCTGGTGGATCCAGACCGCGGCCACCGCCGCGGCGGAGAGCCAGAGGACCCACGGTGCCCCGCTCCGGACCCGGGGCCACCAGGCCGGCTCCCGGGCCGCGATGGCGACGAGCGCCCCCAGGGCCAGCGCGTCCATGCGGGCCGGGGTGAGGACGTAGGCGGCCGTGGAGTTGAAGGTGGTGCGGTGGATGCCCAGGCGCAGCGCGAACGCCGCCACCACGAGCCCCAGGCAGACGGCCGCGAGCCGCCTCCGCGGGAGCATCCAGACCAGCAGGGGCCAGGCCAGGTAGAACTGCTCCTCCACCGCGAGCGACCAGAAG
This sequence comes from Anaeromyxobacteraceae bacterium, assembly GCA_027349605.1. Taxonomy (GTDB): domain Bacteria; phylum Myxococcota; class Myxococcia; order Myxococcales; family Anaeromyxobacteraceae; genus CAIOAK01. Next base: position 4,437 of record DAIEMM010000171.1, on the reverse strand, counting down.
TGGCCGGTGTAGGGACTCGCCTGGAATCCCCCCTCGCGCGCGAAGAGCACGTTGCCCAGGTAGGCCCAGAGCCAGCCCTGGGTCTCCGGCTTCACGTCGAGTGAAGGAAGGAACAGGGGCAGGACCAGGAAGAGCACCGCCAGGTACGCGTAGTAGAGGGGGAAGATCCGCAGCACGCGCCGGGCGTAGAAGGCCCGGAAGTAGCCCGGGCCACCCCGCGCGTCGAGGAGGATGCCGGTGATGAGGAAGCCGGAGAGCACGAAGAACAGGTCCACGCCGGCCCACCCGGCCCGGCTGACCGACAGGAGCGCGCCCTCGACGGTCCCGCCCTGGCCGTCCACGTGCAGGAAGTGGAAGGCGAGGACCATCAGCACGGCGACGCCGCGGAGCCCGTCGAGCGCGGCATGGTGGGTCCCGGGAGCCGGGGGGCTGGAGGGCGGTCGTTCCTTCACGGGGGGCCGAATCCTAGTCCAGGGACCCACCGCGTGGTCTAGTGTCGACGGACTTGACCGGCGGGAAGGCCACGGGCGCGGACGCGACACGGACACCCTGGGCCGCGTGGCTCGGATTCGGGCTGGCCTACCTGGCCCTCGCCCTGGGCGCCGACTGGCTGACCAACCAGGCCAGCGAGTTCTCCACCTTCTGGCCGGCCGCCGGGCTCTTCGTGGGGGTCCTGCTGCTGGTCGAGCCGCCCGCCTGGCCGGGCTTCCTCCTGGCCGCCTTCGTCGGCGACCTGATCGGTTCCGCGCTCATCGGTCGGAACCCCGCCCTGGCCGGGGCCGGGGCGGTCGCGGACCTGACCGAGGCGACCCTCGCCGCCGTCCTCGTCCGGCGCGCGCTCGGTGGCCGCCCGCGGATGTGGCGGCTGCGCGACCTCCTGGCGGTGGTGGCCCTGGGCCTGGGCGCGGCGGCCGTCGCCGCAGGGATCGGCGGCGCCGCCGTGACCATCGTCCACCGGGTCCCGTTCCCCGGGGCGGCAGCGGACTGGTGGGTGGGCGACGCGCTCGGAATCCTGGTCGTGACGCCGTTGATCCTGGCCTGGGGCGTGCCCGACGGAGCCGAGCCCAACCCCGTCCGGCAGCGCCCGTGGGAGTTCGCGGCGCTGCTCCTGGCCGCGCTCGCCGTCAGCTGGATCATCTTCCACCAGGCGCCGGCGGGCATCCTCTCCGACGAGCACCTCGTGCTCCCGCTCTTCGTCTGGGCGGCGCTCCGGTTCGGCCCGCGCGGCGCCACCGCCTCCGGCACGATCCTGGCCGCGGCAGGCTCCTGGGCCAGCGCCTGGGCGGCCCGTCTCGGGGGTGCCTCGGCGCTGGCGCCCGACTCGATCCGGCTCCAGCTCTACCTCGCGCTCGCCATCGCGACGGCGCTGGTCCTCGCCACCGATGTCGCGAGCATCGCGCGCACCGAGCAGAAGCTCCGCCTCGCCCGCTACGCCCTCGACCAGGGAGCCGAGGCAACCCTCGTCTCCGGGCCGGCCGGGCGCATCGTCCTCGCCAGCGAGGCCGCCGGCCGGCTGCTCGGCCGCAGCGTCGCCGACCTGCTGGAAGGGGACATCGGCGCCGTCGATCCGGCGCTGGCCGGACGGCTCGGTCCGGACGGATGGCGGACGCTGCGCGCGAGCGGCGCCTCGCGCTACGAGACCGTGCTCACGGACGCGGCGGGGCGCCGTCCCCCCGTCGAGGTGCACCTGGCCTTTCTCGCCTTCGACGGGGCGGAGTTCCTCGCCTGGTCGGGGCGCGACCTCTCCGATCGGCGCCGCGCCGAGGAGGACCAGAGGCTCGCCGCGGTGGGAACGCTGGCCGCCGGGGTCGCGCACGAGATCAACAACCCGCTCACCTACGTCACGTCCAACCTGGCCTTCCTCGAGGAGACCCTGTCCAAGCTCCGCGGGCTCCACCCCGAGGTGAAGGAGGCCGAGGAGGCCGCCGCCGAGGCCTCGCTGGGAGCGCGGCGGGTGCGCGACATCGTGCGCGACCTGCGCTTCGTGGCCCGTCCCCCCGGCGGACACCGGATCGAGGTCGACCCCGTCCTGGAGATCCGCTCGGCGCTCAACCTCGCGCAGGCCGAGATCCACCGGCGCTCCGGGCTGGAGCTCCGCCTCGATCCCTGCCCGCTGGTCCTCGCCGGACAGGGGCAGATCGGCCAGGTGATGCTGCACCTGCTCGTGAACGCCGCCCAGTCCACTCCGGAGGGCTCGCCCGCCACCCATTCCGTCCGCGTCTCCTCCGGGGCCGACGACCAGGGGTGGGCGTCCATCGAGGTGGCCGACTCCGGGAGCGGCATCCCGGCTTCGGCGCGCGCGCGGATCTTCGAGCCGTTCTTCTCCACGCGGCCGGTGGGAGGCGGGGCGGGGCTCGGCCTCTCGGTTTGCCACGGGATCGTGACCGGCCTGGGCGGCGCCATCGACGTGACGAGCGAGGAGGGGCGCGGGACCACCGTGCGCGTCCGGCTCCCTCCCGCCCGGGAATCCGGGTCAGCGGGCGCCGCGTGAGCTCAGGACGGCGGGAATGGTCTTGAAGCAGATCCGGACGTCCTGCCAGAACGACCAGGAATCGATGTAGGCGAGGTCGAGCTCCATCCAGCGGTCGAAGCTGACGTCCGACCGTCCGCTCACCTGCCAGGTGCAGGTGATCCCGGGCTTCACGCTCAGGCGGCGCCGCTGCCAGCGCTCGTACTGACGCACCTCGGCGGGCACCGGGGGCCGGGGGCCGACGACGCTCATCTCGCCGGAGAGGACGTTCAGGAACTGGGGCAGCTCGTCGATCGAGGTCCTGCGGATGAAGGCGCCCACGCGGGTGACCCGCGGGTCCTTCCTCATCTTGAAGACCGGGCCCGAGGCCTCGTTCTGCAGCCGGAGCGACGCGAGCTGGTCCTCGGCGTCCGCGCGCATACTCCGGAACTTGACAATCCGGAACGGGCGGCCGTTCTTTCCGACCCGGACCTGCCGGAAGAAGACCGGACCGGGGGACTCGAGCTTCACCGCGATCGCGGTGGCGAGGATCACCGGGGAGAAGAGGACCAGCGCCGCCGAGCTCGAGACCACGTCGAAGGCGCGCTTGAGGAGGAGCGCGACCTCGTCGGTCGGCGCGCGGGAGAACGAGAGCATGGGGAGCCCGTCGAGGTCCCCCAGCACGGCCCGGGCGCCGTCCACCTCGAAGAGGTCGAGGCAGACGCGCGGGGCGGCGCCGCGTTCCTGGCAGTTCAGGAAGGCCTCCTGCACCGAGGTGAGGCGGTCGCGAGGGACCGCGAAGATCACCTCGTCGATGACGTTGTCGTCGAGGATCTGGCCGATCTGCGACACCGAGCCGAGGAGAACCTCCGGCGCCACGCTGGCCCCGTCCTCGACGATGTGCCCCGCGAACACGAGCCCCCACTCGGGATGGTCGGCCACGGTCGAGACGACGTCGTGCGCCAGGTCGCCCGACCCCACCACCGCGAACACGCGACTGTTGAGGCCTCCGCGGCGAGCCCGGCGCACGGCGGCGCGCAGGAGGAACCGGTTGCCGGCGAGGAGCACGAGGGCCGTCGCGAAGAAGGCCGTGAAGGAGACGCGCGACACCTCCCCGGGCAGGCGCAGGAAGTAGATGGCCGCACCGTGAACGACGGCGACGGCGAGGAGTGCCTTGACGATGCGGCCGACCTCCGGCCAGACGGAGCGCGTCCGGAAGCTCACGTACAGCTGGAAGAACCAGGTCGCGGCGAGCCAGAGCAGCAGCGTGGCGCCGAGGAAGGGTACGTACCCGGCGAACGGCAGGAGGGGGTCGGGGTGAGGCGGGATCGTCTGCGCCCAGCGGGCCACCGGGATCGCCAGCACCAGGCACGCGATGTCGAGGATCCGGACCCTGCCGTCGTCGATTCGACTTCTCATGATCGCTTCCCCCGCTTCCCGCCCATGCGATTCCCGTCCAGCATCCCGGCTTCGGCCGTTGCACCGGGGTCGATGTGCATCCGCCATGCCCGCGGGCAATTCGCGCCGGAGGCCAGGATTTCAGGCCCGAATCGCGCCGGGACCGCGCGGAAAGGCCCCTTACGGACGTCGGCGGACGTTCGCCGTGTTCGGGGTACGCGCCATTCGCGTGCCGCCCGCAGCAGGTGGGACTCGAGCGTTCCCACGGGCCAGCCAGCCGCCTCGGCGGCCTCCTCGTGGGTGAGGTCCTGGGCACAGGCCAGCGCCAGCGCCAGCCGCTCCTCGGGGCGCAGGAAGGCGAACGCCCGTTCCAGGTCGCGACGCGCGTCCACCGGGCCGTCGGCGGGTGCCTGGACCCCGGCCTCGTCGATCGCGGGGAACGGCATCCGTCGTGCCTGGGAGAGCCAGGCGTTCACGGCGATGCGGTAGCGCCAGGTCGAGAAGCGCGCGCCACCCCGCCAGCTCCTCAGCCCCTTCCACGCCCGGACGAAGGTCTCCTGGGAGAGGTCGTCGGCGAGCGCCGCGTCCCC
>DAIEMM010000025.1 GCA_027349605.1 Anaeromyxobacteraceae bacterium | reverse complement strand
GCCCGTCCCGGAGAAGGGGGCCGGAGCGGCCGTCAGCGACCCGGCCCACGTCACCGAGGTCCACACCTGGACGAGTCCCGACTACACCCGCGTCGCGGTCTACCTCTCGCAGCCGGTCGCCTTCGAGAAGCAGGAGTTGGCCGCAGATCCCGACCACCCCAGGCGGCTCGCCCTCGACCTCCACCCGGCCGTCCTCGACGGACCGGGGACGGAGCGCAAGGTCGCCGACGCCCTGCTGCACCGGATCCGCGCCGCCCAGCACGGCCCGGACACGGTCCGCGTCGTGCTCGACCTGAAGGGCACCGAGGCCTACCAGGTCTTCACGCTGGGCGATCCCCCCCGGCTCATCGTCGACCTCGGCGTCGAGGAGGCGCGGAAGGAGGCCGTCGCCCGGGCCCTGCCGCGCCCCACGGGCAAGGACGAGGACGCCGAGGCGGCCGATCGCCCGATCCGGCACGTCATCGTCGATGCCGGCCACGGCGGCCACGACACCGGCGCCATCGGCCCCCACGGCGTTCGCGAGAAGGACGTCGTGCTCGCCATGGCGAAGCGGCTCGCCGCCAGGCTCCGGGCCGACGGGTTCCAGGTCACGCTCACCCGGACGGACGACCGCTACCTCAAGCTCGAGGAGCGCACGGCCATCGCCAACCTGGCCCGGGGAGACCTCTTCGTCTCCCTCCACACCAACGCCACCCCCCGCCGCGACCGGAGCGGCGTGGAGACCTACTTCCTCAACGTGACCGACAATCGGTACGCCCGCCGCCTGGCGGCCCGGGAGAACGGGGCGCTGGAGCTGGAGGAGACCCCCGACGACGTGCAGCGGATCCTCACCGACCTCGACTCCAAGGCCAGCGCCGGCGCCTCCCGGACGCTGGCCCGGCTGGTCCAGAACGAGATCACGGCCCGCACCCGCCAGAGCCAGGGGCCGGTCCGGGACCGCGGGGTGAAGAGCGCGCTCTTCTACGTGCTGCTCGGGGCCCGCATGCCGGCGGTTCTGGTGGAGACGGCGTTCATCTCGAACCGCGCCGAGGAGCGGCGGCTCGCGAGCCCCGCCTACCAGCAGCTGGTGGCCGACGGCGTGGCCCGGGCGGTGCTGCAGTTCGCCGGGAACGGGCGCGTGGCGGCCCGCTGAAGCGCCCGCTATAGGCAACCGCCATGCTGGTCCAGGACGCCTCCTTCGCCAAGCTCCCCAAGGCCGCTCCCTACGAGTTCGAGTCGCGCCTGGAGGCGATGCCGCCCCTGACCGGCGACGTCCGGGGCGACTTCACCACCCTGCGCGGCTACGTCGAGGGCGTGCACATGGCGGGGGGGAGCGGCCGCACCGTGGTCCGCCTCCTCAGCGCCGCGATGGACCGCATCGTCGCCGCCATCTGGGAGCGCTCGCTCGCCACCGCCGCCACGGCCCACGCCCCGACCCCGGTGGCCCTCGTCGCCCTGGGCGGCTACGGGCGCCGCGAGCTGGCGCCCTACAGCGACCTCGACCTGCTGGTCCTCCACGAGAGGCGCGAACCCGGACCGTTCGTGAAGGAGGCCAGCGAGAAGTTCCTCTACGCCCTCTGGGACCTGCGGCTCGAGGTGGGGTACGGCATCCGGGACATCCACGCCTGCGACGAGCTGGCGGCGTCCGACCACACGGCGCGCACGGCGCTGCTCGACCTGCGCCACCTCCACGGCGATCGCGCGCTCTTCCAGGAGCTGGAGCGCGACCAGCTGCACGGCCTCTCGCAGGCCAAGGTCGACGCCTTCATCGCCGACAAGACGCGCGAGGCGCGCGAGCGGCGGGAGAAGTTCGGCGACTCGCTCTACCTCCTCGAGCCCAACCTCAAGCAGTCGGAGGGCGGCCTCCGCGATCTCCAGATGGGGCTGTGGGCGGCCCGGGCGCGCTTCAAGGTCGCGGGCATCACCGACCTCCTCTCCCGCGCGCTCCTGCCCGAGCAGGAGGTCCGGGAGCTGCGCCGGGCCCGCGACTTCGTCTGGCGCATCCGCAACCACCTGCACTACGTGACCGGCCGGAAGACCGACCAGATCACCTTCGACCTGCAGCCCCAGCTCGCCGCCTTCATGGGGTACGGGGACGGCGACGCGGCGGTCGAGGACTTCATGCGCCACTACTACCTGGCGGCGAAGACCATCC
>DAIEMM010000162.1 GCA_027349605.1 Anaeromyxobacteraceae bacterium | reverse complement strand
CGTGGGTCCCACCGGCCCGGCGGGCGCGACCGGTCCCGCGGGCCCCACCGGCCCCACCGGCCCCACCGGTCCCACCGGTCCTGCCGGCCTGGCGTTCTACCGGGATGCCTTCGGCGTCATCCCTGGCGTGGTGCCCGCCAGCGTCGACGCCTTCACCTATTGCGGCGAGACGACCGGCTACACGCCGCCCGCGCCGGGCCAGGTCGCCATCCTCATCGTCCGGGCGGGTTGCCTGCTCTCCCCCTCCGCGACGATGAGGGTCGAGCCCGGGATCCGGGTGGGGGGCGCCTCCTTCAACGTCGGTACGCCGACCGACGCGCAGAACGCCAGTGGCACGCTCTCCAGCATGACCTCGAACACGGGCACCGGCACCTACGCGCTCAGCGCGGGCACCGAGTACTTCTTCTCGACCGCCTTCCGGGTGAACGCGCCCAGCGCGCTGTGCAGCTGCCAGACCATCGTCCAGATCCTCCAGGGCGCGGCCCTCCCGTAGGCCCCGCCCTGGCGCGCACGTAGAATCGGGCCATGGCCCCGACACCGAAGCACCCCGAGCCCAGGGACCTCCTCGTCCGCGCCGACCGCGCTGCCGCGCAGGAGGAGTCGTTTCGCCACCCGCTCAACCCGGCGTCCGAGATCCGCGGCACCACGCTCTCCCGGCTCGCCGGGCTCGTGAAGTGCGGGGTGAATCTCATCCGGATCCCCCCGGGCAAGGAGTCGTTCCTCCACCACGTGCACCTCGTGGACGAGGAGTGGATGTACGTGATCTCCGGCCAGGGCGAGCTGCGCATCGGCGACGAGCGCTTCGCCGTGGGCCCGGGCGACTTCGCCGGCTTCCCGCCCCGCACCCACGCCCACCACCTCCGCAACACCGGAACCGGGGAGTTGACCTACCTGTCCGGCGGCGAGGCGGTCGACTTCGGGATCTCCGACTTCCCCGACCAGGGGCTGCGCCTGGTGCACGCCGGAGCGGAGGCCAAGGTCTACCCGCTCTCCTCCGGGAAGGACCTCTTCGGGGAGTGAACCCAGACCGGACCCGGGTCGAGTTCGCACCGGGGCCCGCGTGACCCATCGCACCCGCCATCCGCGCCTCACCGTGATCCCGTGTGGTTGGGATGGATGCTGCCTGGACGCGGAACTTGCATGCAAGTGCGAGCGGGAGCCCTCACGGTCCTCACTTGCCCCCATCCGGGTCTCGGCCCCGCAGGAGTTCCCGCCATGCACCTCGAATTCCGTCCGCTTCTCGCCCTGGGCATCGTCGCTTCGCTGGCGGCGTGCCAGGGCCCTGCCGGAGACTCTCCGACCGTCACCGTCACCGCGGTGACTGCCGGAGTCGCCTGCGCCAGCGGAGGGCAGCGCATCGACGTGACCTCCGCGTCCGGAGCCGTGACCACCTCGTACGTCTGCAACGGCTCGGCCGGGGCCGACGGCGCGTCCGCCAACGTCGACGTCGCCGACGAGCCGCCTGGCCCGAACTGCGCCGCAGGTGGGCAGGCCATCTCCACGAGCGTGGGGACGGGCCCCGTCGTGGTCTCCTACGTCTGCGACGGCGCGGACGGCGCGAGCGTGGTGGCCACGGCAGAGCCTGCCGGGGCCAACTGTACTTACGGTGGAACCCGGCTCCAGGTTGGCGCGGCGGCACCCACCTTCGTCTGCAACGGCGCACCGGGCGCGACCGGGTCCACGGGGGCGACGGGTCCCACCGGCGCGACCGGCGACACCGGTCCCACCGGTCCCACGGGGGCGACCGGCGACACGGGTCCGACCGGTCCGATCGGTCCCTCGGGGGGAATGACGTGGCAGACCGTCACGTCCGACACGACGGCGCTCCCCGGGAACGGATACGTCGCCGACACGGCTGCGAGCTCCTTCACCATCTACCCGGTGTCCGACCCGTTCCAGGTGGTGGGAGGCGAGACCGCGATCGCAGCCATCGGTGCGGGCCATGTCACCGTGAACCCCAACGCCGGTCGACCGATCCTGTTCGGGAGCGGCGTGACCCCCGTCCCGGGAGGGCTCGTCTCCCCGTGGGCGGATGCGTCGGCGCCGCCGACTCCCGGCGGGGTCGCGATCTCCTCGAATGGCTCCCTGCAGTACGTCGGCTCGGCGGACGGCAGGGTCGCGTACTCGGCCGACGGGGGCGGAACGGTCGACTACCTCCAGATGTCCACCGATGGGACGCCGGCGACGGGCGCGATCGCCGCGGTGGCATGCTCCTGGGACGGTGCGCGGATCGCGGCCGCCGAGTCCAGCGAGAGCTACACCGGCCGGATTTACACCCTTCCCGATGGCGGGTACTCCAGCGAGTCCGACTGGCGGGACGTCGCGATCTCCTGGGACGGGAGCCGGCTCGCCGCCGTGGAGTACGACGGCGACCTCTGGATTTCGGATGAGACTGGAGACGCCAGTACGTTGGTGCGGCGGGAAACGGGCCTGGGTCCCCAATACTGGTCGGCCGTGGCCATCTCGGGCAACGGCACGAAGGTGGTCGCGGTCGCGGACTTCACGCTTCCCAACCCCCTGGTCTGCTCCCTGAACGTCATCGCCGGCGACTGGTCCTGCCAGCTGGGCGAGGGCTCCGGGGCCTGGACCGACGTCGCCATCTCCTTCGACGGCTTGACCGTGGTGGGCACGACGGTCGAGCCGACGACCCCCAACGGGACCGGGGGCATCTGGGTCTCGCACGACGGCGGCCTGAACTTCGCGCAGCACCTCGCCGGCGGGAGCTTCACGAGCGTCGCCTGCTCGCTCGACTGCGCCGTCATGGTGGCCGCCGAGTGGGGCGGCTCCACCTGGTCGTCCGTGGACGGGGGGCGGAGCTGGGTTCCCGGCGTGCGGCCGATAGATGGCCTCCTCGCCAGCTCGCTCGCCCTCACGGCCGACGGCGGCACGCTGCTGGGCGTGGACGAGATGGTGACCCCGGCTTCGCCCTTCACCTCGGTGGCCCCGGTCAGCGGCGACGTGGTCGTCGTCAAGGGCACCCAGGGTTCCGCGGTGCGCCTGCTCTACCTCGGCGACGGGACCTTCCTCGTCATCGAGGCCACGGGCGCGCTGCAGGCGATGCTGTTCTCGGACGTCGAACCGAGGTGATCGCGCCCCGCGTGAGCGGCGCTCGCTCCTCCGGGAGCGGGCGCGCTGGGCCTTGAAGGCAGCGATTCCGCAAAAGATCCCCCCGTGCAGGAAGTGGGCATCCCCCACTCGATGGTCTCCTCCACTCCGGGGACGCGGGCCCGGGCCACCTTGCCGCCCGCCCCGCGACCGCATAGGACCGGACGCATGTCCGCACTCGCCGCGCTCCTCCTCCTCGTCCTCGCCGCACCGCCCGACACCGTCGCGCCGCCCCCGTCCGTGGCGCCGGTCCCCCCCGACCCGGTGGCCCAGCTGGTGGGCGTGCTGGCTCGGCTCCCCGCCACGACCCCGGTCCGCGCACGCGTCGAGCACCGGGTGACCTTCACGCAGGGGGACGAGGAGCAGGCGCCGCCGGCCGGCACGGCGACGGCGATCGCATCCTCGGGACCGGAGGGGCTGCGGATCACCTGGAGCCCGTCCTTGCTCGCCCGGGCCGAGGCCGAGGAGCGGGAGCGGCTCCAGAACCCCGATGCCTTCACCCCCACCCGCGATGCCGTCTCCGACCTGCGCACGCTGGCGCTTGCCCGGGCGTTCGACGCCGTTCCCGAGATGCTGCGATCGCTCCACGAGGCCAGGGTGCTCGAGGACGAGGTGGAGCCGTTCGAGGGCGCTCCCACGCGGGTCCTTCTCCTGCAGGTGAAACCGGCGATCGCCTCCCGGGACCGGAAGTACGTGAGGGACGTCGAGGCGACGGCCCGGATCTGGCTCGGCCCCGACGGCGTGCCGCTCGCCGCGGACAGGCGCGTGCTCCTCAAGGGGCGCATCTTCCTCGTCATCACCTTCGAGATCGAGCAGAAGGAGAGCCTCCGCTTCGGCCGCAGCGGCGACCGGCTGGTGGTGCTGCGGCAGGAGAGCGACAACCGGTCTTCCGGGGCCGGCGAGCGGAGGGACCGGCTCGCGGTGACGACGCTCAGCCTGGTGGAGTGAGCACCGCCGCCCCCAGGGCCACCAGGGCCGCCCCGGCCCACTGCCGGGCCGGCACCCGCTCGCCGAGGAGCACCGCGAGCAGCTGGGCGAAGACCACCGAGGTGTTGCGCAGGGTGAGGGCCACCCCGGCCCCGGAGCGGGAGAGCCCGTGGAGGAAGAGCAGGAACGAGGCGGTGGCGAGCGCTCCGGCGGCCACCCGGCGGAGCACGTCGCTCCGGCTTCCCGGAGCCGCGACGTTGCTGGCCCGTCGAGCGGCCGCCCAGGCCAGGGGAAGCGCCACGGCCAGCGCCACGGCGAAGACGGGGGCCGGGGAGGCTCCTTCGCGGAGCGCCCGGTCGTAGCAGAGGTGGTACCCGCCGATGGCCGCCGCGCAGGCGACCGCGAAGGCCATCCCGGCCCGGCTCGCGTGCTCCCGCCCGGTCGCGGCGACCGCGGCGACGCTCACCCCGACCAGGACCGCCCCCGCCACCGCACGGGCCGGGACCGGCTCGTGGAGCCAGAGGGCGGCAGCCGGCCAGACCACGAGCAGGGCCCCGCCCCGGGCCACGGCGTACACCGCGCCGTAGGTCGCCCGCCCGAGCGCGGCGGCCAGGGTGAGGAAGTAGACCCCCTCGAAGACCCCGGCGGCGGCGGTCCAGAGGAGCCCCGCACGCGTGGGAAAGCCTGCGCCCGGGAAGGCGAGGGCCGCGGCGGCGGCGAACACCAGCGCGGCGGTGAGCACCGCCAGGACCGCGCCCTGGGGATGCCTCTCCCGCTCGAGGAGCGCATTCCACGAGGCGTGAAGGAAGGCCGACGCCAGCAGCTCGAGCGGGCCCTGGATCACGGCCCTACTTCACCCCGAACACGGCCTCCACCCTCGCGCCGTACTCGAGCTCCCCCTCGGCCACCGGGGCGGGAGCCGAATCGGCGGCCATGGACCTGGCCATCATCGGCATCACCATGGGACGGGGCGAGACGCCTCCCTCGCTCACCGAGAGGAAATCGCCGAGCTCGACGCCGGCCGCGACGGCGAGGGCCCGGGCCTTCTCCCGCGCCGCCGCGTAGGCGAGCGCCAGCGCCTCGAGCTTCTGGGGCGCCGGATCGAGCCTCTCCATGCGCAAGGACTGGAGCTGGTTCGACCCGGCGGCCGTCACCGCGTCTAGGATCTTCCCCAGCTTCGGAAGCTCGCGCACCCGCACGTCGGCGGAGGTGGAGACCCGGTAGCCGGCGATGGGCTGCTGCTTCCCGTCCTTCCAGGGACGCTCGACGGAGACGTCGTAGCGGACGGTGCGGACGTCCTTCCCGGCCACGCCCGCCCGGGCCACCGCGTCGAGCACCGCCTTCATGCGGGCGTTGACCTCGGCGGTGGCGGCCCCCACCGTCTTCGCGGTGGCCTCGACCCCCACGGTGAACGAGGCGGAGTCGGTGGCCACCGACACCCTTCCCTCCCCGGAGACCGCGATGCTCCGGGGCGGGCGGTGCGGCACGCCCGGGACGGGCGGCGGTGCGCGCAGGGAGGCGTCCTGGGCCCGCGCGCCTCCGGCGAACGAGGAGAGGACGAGCAGCGCTGCGGCGACGAGCGGGCGCCCGGTCATGATCAGGCCTTGGCCTTCGGCGTCGCGACCGGTCCGCCGGGCACCAGGTTGACGGGGTTCATGGCCCGGGCGAGCTGCTCGTAGAGCGCGTACTTCTCGCTGGCGAGCCGCTGGGCCTCGTCGACCAGCTTCTTGTAGTTGTCCGGGTCGAGCTGCTCGACCATGCGGAAGCGGGTCTCCGTGGCCATGAACTGGGCGATGGTGGCCTTGGGCACGCCGCTGTCGAGCTTGAGCGGGCTCTCGCCGAGGGCCGCCTTGCGCGGGTCGTAGCGGAAGATGGGCCAGTAGCCGGAGTTCACCGCCAGTTCCTGGTGGGCCATCGAGTCGGCCATGTCGTAGCCGTGGGCGATGCAGTGGCTGTAGGCCACGATCACGGAGGTGCCGGGGAAGCTGTCGGCCTCCTTCATGGCGTTGACGCTCTGCACGTCCTTCGCCGCCATGGCCACCCGGGCCACGTAGGCGTGGCCGTAGGTCATGGCCAGCATGGCCAGGTCCTTCTTCTGGACCGACTTGCCGCCCATGGCGAACTTGGCCGCCGCGCCCATGGGCGTGGCCTTGGAGGCCTGGCCGCCCGTGTTGGAGTAGACCTCGGTGTCGAGGACCAGGATGTTCACGTCCCGGCCCATGGCGATGACGTGGTCGAGGCCGCCGAAGCCGATGTCGTAGGCCCAGCCGTCGCCGCCGACGATCCAGATGCTCTTCTTCACCAGGTAGTCGGAGATCTGCTCGAGGCGGCGGGCCGACGCCAGGTCGACCCCCGCCAGCTTGGAGCGGAGGACGTTCACGCGCCCGCGCTGGGCCTCGATCCCGACCTCGGAGGCCATGTCGGCCTCGAGCAGCTCCTTCACCAGGTCGCCGCCCACGCGCCCCGTGACGTCGGAGAGCAGGTACCGCGCGTGCTCGGTGAGCTTGTCGACCGCGAGCCGGATGCCCAGGCCGAACTCGGCGTTGTCCTCGAAGAGCGAGTTGGCCCAGGCCGGGCCGCGCCCCGCGTCGTTCTTGGTGTACGGCGTGGTCGGGAGGTTGGCGCCGTAGATCGAGCTGCAGCCGGTGGCGTTGGCGATGATGGCCCGGTCGCCGTAGAGCTGGGTGAGCAGCTTGATGTACGGGGTCTCGCCGCAGCCGGCGCAGGCGCCCGAGTACTCGAAGAGCGGCTCGAGGAACTGGGTGCCCTTCACGTCGAGCTTCACCTTGGTGCGGTCCGGGTCGGGCAGCGCCAGGAAGAACTCGTAGTTGCGCCTCTCCGTCTCGCGGATGGGCGCCATGGGCGCCATGTTGATGGCCTTGTGCCCCTTCTCGGTCCTGGACTCGGCCGGGCAGAACTCCACGCAGACGCGGCACCCGGTGCAGTCCTCGGGCGCCACCTGGATGGTGTACTTGGCCCCCTTCACGTCGGCGGACTTGAAGTCCATGGCCTTGAAGGCGGAGGGCGCGACCTGGAGGTCGTCGGCCGGGTAGTACTTGGCGCGGATGGCGGCGTGCGGGCAGATGAGCGCGCACTTGTTGCACTGGATGCAGAGCGCCGAGTCCCACACCGGGATCTCGAGCGCGATGGCCCGCTTCTCCCACTGGGTGGTGCCGGAGGGCCAGGTGCCGTCGACGGGGAAGGCCGAGACCGGCAGCAGGTCGCCCTTGCCGGCCATCATGATGGAGGTGACCTTCTTCACGAAGTCGGGGGCGTGCTCGGAGACGAGCGGCGGCCGCGGCTTCCCGGTCACCTTCCTGCCGTCGAGCTTCACCTCGTGCATGTGGGCCAGCGTCGCGTCCACCGCCTCGAAGTTCTTCTTCACCACCTCGGCGCCCTTGCGGCCGTAGGTCTTCTCGATGGCCTTCTTGATGAGCTCGATGGCCCGCTCCCGCGGCAGCACGCCGGAGATGGCGAAGAAGCAGGTCTGCATGATGGTGTTGATGCGGCCACCCATGCCCGTGTCCTTCGCGACCCGCACCGCGTCGATCACGAAGAAGCGCAGCTTCTTGTTCAGGATCTCGGCCTGCACCTCGGCCGGCAGCTCCTCCCAGACGCCCTCGGGCGCGTGCGGCGTGTTGAGCAGGAAGACCGCTCCCGGCGCCGCGGCGTCGAGCATCTCGTACTTCTCGAGGAAGCTCGACTGGTGGCAGGCCACGAAGTTGGCGCTGGTCACGAGGTACGAGCTGCGGATCTGCTCCGGCCCGAAGCGCAGGTGCGAGACGGTGACGCTGCCCGACTTCTTCGAGTCGTAGACGAAGTAGCCCTGGGCGTAGTTGGGCGTGTCCTCGCCGATGATCTTGATGGAGTTCTTGTTCGCGCCCACCGTGCCGTCGGCGCCGAGGCCCCAGAAGTGGCAGCGCACCACTCCCTTGCCCTCGGTCTGGTAGGTCGGGTCGTAGGGGAGCGAGAGGTGGGTGACGTCGTCGTTGATGCCCACCGTGAAGTGGCGCCTGGGGCGGGCGTGGGTGAGCTCGTCGTAGACCGCCTTCACCATGGCGGGCGTGAACTCCTTGGAGGAGAGGCCGTAGCGGCCGCCGATCACGGTGATCTCGTGGTGGAAGCGGTCGATGTGGGCCTGCTGCGCCTCGCGGAGCGCGGTGACCACGTCCTGGTAGAGCGGCTCGCCCAGGCTGCCCGGCTCCTTGGTGCGGTCGAGCACGGCGATGGAGGTGGTGGTGCGCGGCAGGGCCTTCATGAAGTGGCCGAGCGAGAAGGGGCGGTAGAGCCGGACCTTCACGAGGCCGACCTTCTCCCCCTTCGAGACCAGGTCCTCGATGGTCTCGTGCGCCACCTCGGCGCCCGAGCCCATCATGATGATGACCCGCTCCGCCTCGGGGTGGCCGACGTAGTCGAAGAGGTGGTACTGGCGCCCGGCGACCCTGGCGAAGTCGTCCATCGACGCCTGCACGTGCTCCGGCGTGTCCGTGTAGAACCCGTTGCAGGCCTCGCGGGCCTGGAAGAAGGCGTCGGGGTTCTGGGCGGTGCCCCGGATCACCGGCTTC
>DAIEMM010000155.1 GCA_027349605.1 Anaeromyxobacteraceae bacterium | reverse complement strand
TGAGCCCGCGGCTCGCGCAGGAGCTCCTGCCGGTGGCCCGCGGGGAGGCCGAGGCGGGGTGGGTGGCGCGCGCGGCGGAGTTGACCATCCGTGAAGCGCGGGAGGCGGTGCGGGCGGCGGCGGCGGGGCAGGGGCTGCCGGACGACGACTGGGAGCGGGTCGAGTTTCCGGCCGACGCGGCGTGCCGCGAGAAGGTGGACGAGGCGTTCGCGCTGGCGGGGGAGCTGCTCGGGGCCACGGCGCCCCGGTGGCAGCGGCTGGAGGCCATCTGCCAGGAGTACCTGGGGGCCAATCCGGCGCCGGAGGGGGTGGGCGCGGGAGGGGACGGCGGCAGCTGCGGCGACGGCGGCGACGGCGGCGATGGCGCGTCCGGGCTCGAGGAGCTGGAGGCGGCGCTGGAGGAGGAGACCGGGCGTTGGGAGCGTTTGCTCTGGCCGGAGCCGGTGGCCGCGCCGGACGGGGTCGAGGGCCGGGACGTCGAGACCATCGACGCGCGGGTTCGGGAGCTCGCGGCCATGCGCGACCGCTGGGACGACCTGGTGGGGCACCTGGGGCTCGTGGTGCAGGCCTTCGGGCTCTGGCGCCACCTGGGGTTCGCCTCCTTCGCCCATTACTCCGCGGAGAGGCTGGGCATGGCGGAGCGCACGGTGGCGCAGCGGGTCTGGCTGGAACGGCGGCTGCACGAGCTGCCGGGGCTGCGGGAGGCCATGCGCAAGGGACGGGTCAGCTACGAGAAGGCGCGGCTCGTGGCCGGGGTGGCCGTCCCCCGGGACGTCGAGGCCTGGGTGGCGGTGGCCGAGAGGTGCACCTGCATCGAGCTGCGGCGGCAGGTCGAGGCGGGCGAGAAGGCGCAGATGTGTGCGCGGGAGCGGGTGTCCGTGGTCGCGCCCCGGCGGGTGGCGGGGCTCTTCGAGGAGGCGTGCCGGGCGGTCATGCTCGTGGCGGGGCGCTGGCTGGCGCCGGCGGAGTGCCTGTCGCGCATGTGCGACCACTTCGTGGACGCGTGGGAGGGGATCCGGGAGCGGCGGATGACGCCGCAGCGGCAGGCCATCGAGCGCGACGGCGGGTTCTGCCAGGTGCCGGGCTGCAGCCGGGCGGCGGTGCACGCGCACCACGTGGTGTGGAGGTCGCGCGGCGGGGGCGACGAGCCCGAGAACCTGGTGTCGCTGTGCGCCGGGCACCACCTGCACGGCATTCACCGCGGGTACATCCGGGTGTCGGGGCGGGCGCCCGACGGGCTCCGGTGGGAGCTCGGGGAGGAGGTGTCGCGGGCCGGTTAGCCGGCCACCACCTTCTGCTCGATGCGGCCGAAGAGGCTGCGCCCCTGGCCGTCGAAGGTCTCCATGGCGATGCGGTCGCCGGCGCGCAGGTAGGGCGTCCGGGGCTGGCCGTCGGGGGAGGAGAGGATCTCGAGCACGCGGCGCTCGGCGAGGCAGGAGACGCCGTGCCGGGTGTCGGCGTTGGAGACGGTGCCGCTGCCCAGGATGGTGCCGGAGGTGAGGGCGCGGGTGTGGGCCACGTGCTCGATGAGCTGGGCGAAGGAGAAGTGCATCTCGGGGCCGGTCTCCAGGTCGCCGACGACGCGGCCGTTCATCCAGATCTTGAGCTGGAGGTGGGCGCGGCCGTCGTGCCAGGCGCCGCCCAGCTCGTCGGGGGTGGCCACGAACGGCGCAAAGGCGGTGGCGGGCTTCGACTGGAAGAAGCCGAAGCCCTTGGCGAGCTCGGCGGACACGAGATTTCGGAGCGTGCAGTCGTTCAGCATCGTCACGAGCAGCACATGGGAGAGGGCGCCGTCGGCGCGGGTCCCCATCGGGACGTCGCCCAGGATCACGGCCATCTCCCCCTCGAAATCGAGCCCCATGAGCGGGTCGGGCAGCCGGATGTCCTCGGCGGGGCCGAGCAGCATGCCGCTCCCGCCCTGGTACACGAGGGGGTCGGTCTCCATCTCCGGGGGCAGCTCGGCGCCGCGCGACTTCCGGACCAGGCGCGCGTGGTTCAGGTAGGCGGAGCCGTCGATCCACTCGTAGGCCCGCGGGAGCGGGGCCTGGAGGTGGTGCAAGACGACCGGATCGGTGACGACCCGCCCGTTCTCGAGCTCGGCGTCGAACTCGCGGAGCCGGGGCTCCACCTCGTCCCATCGGTCGAGGGCGGCCTGGAGGGTCCGGGCGATGTGGGAGGCGTCGGCGAGCCGGGCGCCGTCGGAGCGGACGATGCACAGCTTGCCGTCGCGGGTCCCGTCGTGGAGGGTTGCGAAGCGCATGAGCGGCAGAATGCCACGGGTCCGGGGATTCGCCAGGGCGCGGGAGGCCTGCCCGGGCTCTTGCGGACGGGACGCAGAGGCGTGACACTCAAGGGATACAGCCGGAGGGACTCGACCCGCGACAGGAGGTGCACCATGGGCGAAGGTGAGGGACTGCCCCCGAAGGGGGATGCGCTGCGACGGGCGCTGCAATGGCTCGCGGAGCAGCGCCAGGTGGATCCCAAGGCGTCGCGCGTGAAGCTCATTTCCGAGGCAGGACAGCGCTTCGACCTCTCCCCGGCCGAGGAGGACTTCCTCCTGGGCCAATGGAAGGACAGCTGATGCCCCTCGAATGGAAGAAGATCCTCTGCCCCGTCGACTTCTCCGACGCGTCCCGGAGCGCACTCCGGGTGGCGTCGGAACTGGCCCGCCGGTTCGACGGCGAGGTCACCGTCTTTCACGCCTACCCGCTGCCCGGGTACACGCTCCCCGAGGGGACCGTGCTGCCGGCCTCGGGGATGCTCCAGGAACTGGCCGACCAGACCGACGCGCTCCTCGCGCGCTGGAAGGCCGAGGCCGTCGCCGACGGCGCGCCGAGGGTGTCCACCGGCAAGTCGGTGGGTGAGCCGGCCGCGGAGATCGTCGCCGAGGCCGAGGACGGGAAGTACGACGCCATCGTCGTGGGCACCCACGGGCGCACCGGCCTCGCCCACGTGCTGCTGGGCTCGGTGGCGGAGCGGGTGGTGCGTCGCGCGCCGATGCCGGTGGTGACGGTTCGGCCGGAGAAGCCGGAGAAGCCGGAGAAGTAGCCCCCGGGCGCCTCCCTCCGGGCGCTCCGCTCAGTCCAGCGGCTCCACCGCCGGCACGGGCTCCCGCCGCCGCGCCTTCCCGATGGCGTCGGCCGTGTAGATGGCGAGCCCGGACCAGATGAACGCGAAGGTCACCGCGTGGATGGCGCCGAACGGCTCCCGGTAGGCCACCACCGCCAGCGTGAATTGCAGGGTCGGCGCCACGTACTGGAGCAGGCCCACCGTGGAGAGGCGCAGCCGGTGGACGCCCAGCGCGAACCACACGAGCGGCAGCGCCGTCACCGCTCCGGCCGAGAGCAGCAGGACCGACATCCCCGGGGAGGTCCCGAAATGGGCCTCGCCCCGCCACCACAGCCAGGCGAGCCACGCCATCGCGAGCGGCGCGACGAGCGACGTCTCCACCAGGAGCCCCGCCACCGCGTCGATCCGGGCCTGCTTGCGGAGCAGCGTGTAGAGCGCGAACGAGAGGGCCAGCGTGAGCGAGATCCAGGGCAGCCGCCCGTGGGTGAGCACCATCCAGGCCACTCCCACCGCCGCGAGCCCGACGGCGAAGGTCTGGAGCCGGTCGAGCCCCTCCTTCAGGAAGACCACCCCGAGCAGGATGGTCACGAGCGGGTTCATGAAGTAGCCCATGCTGGCTTCCAGCAGGTGGCCGGTGTTCACCGACCAGATGTAGAGGAGCCAGTTGACCGAGATGAGGAGGGTCGTGGCCACGTAGGTAAGCGCCCGGCGCCGGGTCGAGAGCGACCGCGCCACCTCCGCCCCCCGCCCCATGGCGACGGTCATGGCCCCGAGCAGCGCCACCGACGCCACCACCCGCCAGGAGAGGATCTCGAGCGGACCGGCCGGCCGCAAGGCCTTGAAGTAAATGGGCGATAGCCCCCAGGCCAGGTAGGCCGCCAGCGCGTAGGCGAGGCCCGCGATGTGGGGGGAAGGGGTGATGGGGGCTCCGGGTGGCGGGAGTCGTACCCCTTCCGGAATCCCTTCACAAGCCACCCCGATCCGGCGAGGATGTCGGTCCTATGAGCGATCTCTCGACGCGGTACATGGGGCTCGAGCTCCCCAGCCCCCTGGTCGTTGCCAGCTCCTCCATCTCCAACAAGCCGGAGAACTTCCAGGCCGCCGAGGCGAGCGGCGCCGGCGCCATCGTGCTCCGCTCGCTCTTCGAGGAGCAGATCGAGGCCGCCGAGACCGCCCTCGAGGAGGCGGTCAGCTTCCAGGCCGACTCCAACCCCGAGGCCCGCAGCTACCTGCCCCCCCAGCGCATCGGGCCGCGCGAGTACCTGCGCCTCCTCGACAAGGCGAAGAAGTCGGTGCGCATCCCGGTCATCGCGAGCCTCAACGCCGCGGCCGCCGGCAGCTGGAGCGAGTACGCGAAGCAGCTCCAGGACTCCGGCGCCGACGCCATCGATGTGAACATCTACCAGGTGGGGGCCGACCCCAACGTCACCGGCGAGCAGATCGAGAACGAGTGCATCCAGATCATCCGCTCGGTGCGCAAGGCGGTGAAGGTGCCCATCGCCCTCAAGCTCTCCCCGTACTTCACCTCCTTCGCCAACGTCGCGAAGAGGTTCGACGGCGAGGGCGTGAACGCGCTCGTGCTCTTCAACCGCTTCCTGCAGCCCGACATCGACCTCGACCGCATGGCGCTGAACAGCTCCATGCAGCTCTCCCACCCCTGGGAGATGCTGGTCCCGCTGCGCTGGACGGCCATCCTGCACGGCCGCGTCAAGGCCGACCTGGCCGCCTCCACCGGCGTCCACGACACCGCCGGCGTGGTGAAGATGATCCTGGCCGGCGCCACGGTGGTGCAGCTCGCCGCGTCGCTGCTCCGCAACGGCGTCCCCCACCTGGCCACCCTCAAGGCCGGGCTCTCCGAGTGGATGGAGCGCGGGCACTACTCCGCGCTGGCCGACTTCCGTGGCTCGCTCTCGCAGAAGGAGGCCCGCGACCCGCGTGCCTTCGAGCGCGCACAGTACGTGAATCTGATCCTGTCGCAGAACATGTAGACGGGCGAGGCCCCCGCATGAAAGCAGTCGCCGTCTTCCCGGAGGAGCGCGCGCTCCGTCTGGTCGATCACCGTGAACCCGCCATCCTCGCCCCCGGCGACGTGGTGGTGAAGGTCCTCGAGGTGGGGTTCTGCGGGACCGACCGCGAGATCGCGGCCTACCGCATGGGCGCCCCGCCACCGGACTCGCCCTACCTGGTCCTCGGCCACGAGGCGGTGGGCGAGGTGGTGGAGGTGGGCTCGTCGGTGCG
>DAIEMM010000144.1 GCA_027349605.1 Anaeromyxobacteraceae bacterium | reverse complement strand
CCCGGCCACCTCGCCGACCTCATCGCCGCCAACGTCGACGTCCCCATCGAGGAGAAGCAGCAGGTCCTCGAGACCGTCGACCTCAAGGCGCGCATGAAGCTCGTGCTCGAGCTCCTCAACCGCAAGCGGGAGATCCTCAAGCTCTCCAACAAGATCGACAGCGCCGTGAAGGGCGAGATGTCGAAGACCCAGCGCGAGTACTACCTGCGCCAGCAGCTCAAGGCCATCAAGGAGGAGCTGGGCGAGCTGGGCGAGGAGGAGGAGGAGCTCGACGAGCTGGGCGAGCGGCTCAAGAAGGCCGGCCTCCCCCCCGAGGTGGAGAAGGTCGCCAACAAGGAGCTCAACCGGCTGAAGAGCATCCCCACGGCGAGCTCCGAGCACGCCGTGGCCCGCACCTACCTCGACTGGATCGCGGACCTTCCCTGGTCCAGGCAGACCGAGGACAACCTCGACATCGAGAACGCCCGCCAGATCCTCGACGCCGACCACTACGGCCTCGACAAGATCAAGAAGCGCATCCTCGAGTACCTGGCCGTGCGCAAGCTGAAGAACGACATGCGCGGCCCCATCCTCTGCTTCGTCGGGCCGCCTGGGGTGGGCAAGACCTCGCTCGGCCAGTCGATCGCGCGAGCCACCGGGCGCAAGTTCGTCCGCCTGAGCCTGGGCGGCGTCCGGGACGAGGCCGAGATCCGCGGCCACCGGCGCACCTACGTGGGCGCGCTGCCCGGCCGGATCATCCAGTCCATGAAGAAGGCGGGCGCGAACAACCCCACCATGATGCTCGACGAGATCGACAAGCTCGGGGCCGATTTCCGAGGCGATCCCAGCGCCGCGCTCCTCGAGGTGCTCGACCCGGAGCAGAACTTCAGCTTCTCCGACCACTACCTCGACGTGCCCTTCGACCTGTCGAAGGTCATGTTCATCGCCACCGCCAACCTGCTCGATCCCGTTCCCGGGCCGCTCCGCGACCGCATGGAGATCCTCGAGCTGCCGGGCTACACCTTCGAGGAGAAGGTGCGCATCGCCCAGCAGCACCTCGTGCCCAAGCAGCTGAAGGAGCACGGGCTCTCCCCGGACGCCATCGAGTTCTCCGAGAAGTCGCTCATCAAGATCATCATGGCCTACACCCGGGAGGCCGGCGTCCGGAACCTGGAGCGTCGCATCGCCGACGTCTCTCGCGCCATCGCCGTGGAGGTGGCCAGCGGGAAGATCCCGCCGGGCGCCCGTCGCGCCATCGACGAGAAGGACCTCGCCGACATGCTCGGGCCGGAGAAGTTCTACAACGAGACGGCCGAGCGGACCGAGGTGGCGGGCGTGGCCACCGGGCTCGCCTGGACCGCGGCCGGCGGCGACCTGCTCTTCATCGAGGCCACCCGCATGCCGGGCAAGGGCTCCCTCACCCTCACCGGCCAGCTCGGGGACGTGATGAAGGAGTCGGCGCAGGCAGCCCTCTCCTACCTGCGCTCCAAGGCCGACCACCTGGGCATTCCCGCCAACTTCCTCGAGAAGACCGACATCCACATCCACTTCCCGGCCGGCGCCATTCCCAAGGACGGCCCCAGCGCCGGCGTCACCATCCTCACGGCGCTCGTCTCGCTGCTCTCCGGCATCCGCGTCCGCTCCGACGTGGCCATGACCGGCGAGGCCACGCTGCGTGGGCTGGTCCTGCCGGTCGGCGGCATCAAGGAGAAGGTGCTGGCGGCGCACCGCGCAGGGATCAAGCGGGTCATCATGCCCGCGCGAAACGAGAAGGACCTGATCGACGTCCCGGAGCAGGCCCGCAAGGAGCTCGAGTTCGTCTTCGCGACCCACATGGACGACGTGCTCGGCGCGGCGCTGGAGGAGAACCCGGTGGGCCGCAAGGTTCCCCCCACCCCTCCTCCCGACGCCGGCGGGAAGCCCCCCGAGGTCCGGGCCTGAACTCGGTCCCGCAGGGGCCCCTCCGGGTAGCCCCTGCCCGGACATCCGTGTCATAGTGCTCGGCGGTCACTCGGACTGCGGCGTCGCGGTCCGGAGGGAGTGGATTGATTCGCCGGATCGACCGTTACGAGCTCCTCGAGCAGGTGGGAACCGGTGGAATGTCGGTCGTGTACCGGGGCCGCGACACCGCGCTCGACCGCGAGGTGGCGGTCAAGGTGCTTCACCCCCACCTCGCCACGAAGGCCGATTCGCGCGCCCGTTTCTCCCGGGAAGCCAGGGCCGTGGCGCGCCTGTCCCACCCGGGTATCGTGGAGATCTACGACTACTCGGGCGACGGGACCCCGGAGAGCTGGCTCGTCACCGAGTTCGTCCACGGCCGGACCCTCCGCGCCTTCGCCGACGAGGAGGGGATCCCGCTCGCCGAGTGCGGGGCGCTCGTGGGGATCGCGCTGGCGGACGCGCTCGTCCACGCCCACGCGGCCGGCGTCATCCACCGGGATCTGAAGCCCGAGAACGTCATGATCGCCGAGTTCGGTGGGCGCCCCTCGGTGAAGCTCGCCGACTTCGGCATCGCCCGGATCCTCTCCCAGGACGCCCGCATGACCATGACCGGCGCGATGGTCGGGTCGCCGAACCACATGGCCCCCGAGATCGTCGATGGCGGGGAGGCCGACGAGCGCTCCGACGTCTTCTCCCTGGGCACGATCCTCTACTGGCTCTGCACCGGACGGCTCCCCTTCGAGGCTCCCAAC
>DAIEMM010000130.1 GCA_027349605.1 Anaeromyxobacteraceae bacterium | reverse complement strand
TCCTCGAAGATCACGTAGACGTAGCTGAAGCCGAAGTCGGAGAAGCCCCGGATCGCCTTCACCTTGGGCGCGCCGAGCAGCGCCGTCGTGATGGGATAGGTGACCTGGTCCTCGATGATGTCGGGGCTTCGATCCCACCGGGAGTAGACGATGACCTGCGTGTCGGACAGGTCGGGCAGCGCGTCGAGCGGGATGTTCCGCATCGCGTAGACGCTGAGCGCGAGCAGCACGACTGTCCCGGCGATGACCAGGAAGCGGTTCTCCGCCGAGAAGCGGATGATCCTCTGGATCATCGCTACTTCCCTCCCATGGCGGCCAGTGAGGCGCGCAGCTGCGACTCGGAGTCGATGAGGAAGTTGGCGCGGGTGACGACCTTGTCACCGGCCTTCAGGCCGGAGACGACCTCCACCTGATCTCCGCTCACCGACCCGACCTCGATCTCGCGTGGCTGGAACTTGCCCTCGTCAAGCGCGACGAAGACCACCTTCCTCGTCCCCGAGTCGATGACCGCATCGGCGGGGATGCGGAGGCCCTCCCGCTTCTCGGCCTGCATCGTCACCTCGCCGAACATCTCCGGCTTGAGCTCGCCCTTGGGGTTCGCGAACTCGAGGCGGACCTTGGCGGTACGGGTCTTGGCGTCGAGGATGGGGTCGATGAAGATGACCTTCCCCTTGAACGTCTTGTTCGGAAATGCCTCGAGGGAGAGCGTCGCGGTCATCCCCGTCCGGATCCGGCCGAGGTCGGTCTCGTAGGCGTCGGCGAGAACCCAGACCCGGGACAGGTCGGTGATCTCGTAGGGCATGTCCCCCTCGTTGAGCCGGTGCCCCATGACGATGTCCTTCTTCGTCACCACCCCGGTCATGGGCGAGTAGAGGGTGAGGTTCTTCGTCGGCTTGCCGGTCTCCTCGAGCCGCTTCACCTCGCTCTCCGGGATGTCCCAGAGCCGGAGGCGCTCGCGAGCAGACTCGACCAGGTCGTTGCCGGCGCCGGTGGCCACTCCGCCCTCGGAGAGCGCCTTCCGGGTCCGGAGCGCAAGGAGGTATTCCTGCTGCACGGAGAGCAGGTCCGGGCTGTAGATCGAGAAGAGCCGCTCGCCGCGCTTCACCGGCTTGCCGACGTAGTCCACGTAGACGGTGTCCACGAAGCCACCCACCTTGATGTTCACGTGGTGCACCTGGGTCTCGTCGACCGCCACCTTGCCGACCGTGCGCCAGCTCGCGCCCACGGGGCCGACGCTGGCCTCGACGGTTCGCAGGCCGATGAGCTGCTGGCGTTGCGGATCGATCTGCACGTTCGCGAGCCCCTCCACCGGCGCCGCGCCGCCCGCCACCTCATCCTCGTAGACGGGCAGGTAGTCCATGCCCATCTCGTCCTTCCTCGGGACCGGCGAGGTCTGCTTCGCGTCCATGGGCGACCGATAGAAGGCGATCTTCCTCTCGCCACCGGCTGCTCCGCCGGCTGCCCCCACCTTTACGAGCGCCATGCCGCAGATCGGGCAGTCGCCGGGGTGGTCCGACACGATGGTCGGGTGCATCGGGCAGGTGTAGCGGGTCTTCGCCTCGGCGGAAGGGGCTGCGTGATCGTGACCCGGCGTGCCACGGAAGACCAGGTACGCCGCTCCGCCCCCCAGGCCAAGGCCAAGCATCAGGACCAGGGCCATCGCCCCGGCGCCGAACCGACGCGAAGGGGCAGGGATCTTCATGTCGCTCATCGTCGCTTCTCCAGTGGGACTACATTCCGGAAGACGTGCTGCCGGTCGCGGCGGGAACGGCGGCGGGCTGGGGCGAACCTCCGGCGGGGCGCCCCGCGGTGGACACGGAGGCCGCGCCCGGCATCGATCCGCCGGAGCCGCTGCCTATTCCATCGGGAGGAGCAAGGCTCACTTCACGGTCGGCGATGGCCAGCTTCTGGGCCGCAGCCAAGGCGTCCAGGTAGCCGCCCTCGTCGCCGACGAGACCGCGCAGGACCTCGAGCACCGAGGGGAACGTGACCTTGCCCACCTGGTACTGGGACATCGTGGAGCGGATGGTTGCGTCCGACTGCACGAGGATTCCGCCGCGATAGATGTCGAGGGTCTGCAGCGCCGAGGCGAGAAGCGTCCTCCGCTCCTGCGCGCGCAGCCTTACTTGAAGTCGCACCGACTCCTCGCTGCGGAGGTCGGCTTCACGGCGTGACTGGCTCTCCTCCACGCCCTTCGACTGCTTGGTCGCACCCCAGACAGGCAGGGTGATCCCGAGCTGAACGGTCCACATGGGCTCGATCTGCCCCCGCGGCATGACTCCCGCGGTGACGGCGAAGTCGGGGAACCAGTCCTTCTTCGCGGAATCGAGGCGACGGTCGGCGGACTGCACCGAGAGCGCGGCGATGGCGAGGTCGGGACTCCGCCTCTCGGCATCGGCTACTGCCTCGTCAACCGCGCGAAGGACCGGGTCGGTGAACGTGGAGAGTGGACGTGGCGTGGGGACCGGTTCGTCGAGCGGATGGACCCGGAGCCGGTTGAGCGCCTGCAGCCGGGTCCGCTCCTCGCCCTCCAGCGCCACCCGGCGCTGCTGGAGCCGGGTTCGCTCGAGCTGCGCGCGAAGCAGGTCCGACTGCGACACTTGACCGACCTCGTAGCGCGCCCTGGCTATCACCTCGGCCTCCCGCCAGAGCACCTCCAGCTTGCCGAGCAGCGCGATCTGGCCGCGGACGAGGAGCAGGTCCACGTAGGCCCGCTCCACGTCCGCCGTGGTCGTGAGCCGGAGCCGCGCCGTCTCTCCACCGGCGACGCTCGCCTGGGAGCGTGCCGCCGCTTCCCTCGCCGAGAGCTTTCCGGGCCAGGGAATCGGCTGCGTCAGCATGACCTGCCAGTAGGACGTCTCCATGGTCCCGATCTGGATCCCATTGAAGCCGTCGTTCTGGATGCCCAGCGTGAGCGTCGGGTCTGGAAGGGAGCCCACCTGAGGGGCCCGCTCGCCCTCCGCTTTCGCGGTCGCCTCGGCCCTCCCGATCTCCGGGCTGCTCTTCAGCGCCTGCTCCACGAGCCCCCGGACCGCGGGATCCGCGTCGAGCGGAATGGGTGCAGTCCCAACATCGGCTGCGGCGACGACGAGCAAGGCCACGATCGAGAGCACGGCGTTCCTCCTACTGGACGTTCAGGGTCCCGGCGATCATGTTCATGCTGCACGCGAAGCGATACTGACCGGGCCCCTTCGGGTTGACCACGATGTTCACGGGCTTTTCCAGCGGAAGGGTCTGGTTCACCCCGAAGTCCTTCATCACGATCTCGGTCGCGCAGGTCCGCTCAGTCTTGCGCGTCACGACGAGCTTCACCGGCTTGCCGCTCTTCACCGTCACCGTCGAGGGCTCGAAGCCCTTGCTCGTGACGGTGATCGCAACCTCCTGGGCATCCTTCGGAGCAGGGCTGGCGGTGGAGGGAGCCGCCACTGGCGCCGGCCCGTGCGACCCGTGCTGGTGGTCGTCCATGGCAGAGGCCGGAGCGGGGATGGCGACGAGAGCGGCGACGGTCAGGGAAGTCACGACGATGGATTTGATGACCATTTGCTTCTCCGGGAAAGGGTTCGGAGTGGTCCTTAGCACTCGGCGTGCCGAATCACGGGCGGCGGGGCTCATCAACCCAAGCCTCTGGCATTTCAGGAGATCGAGCGTTCGACTCCTTCAGACACGGCACTCCGCCTTCGATCTGCTGCATTACACTGTCACCATCACGGTCACGCCCCCGGAGCGGCTAGCTGTCCCATCCGGGTCGCCAAGTAGCTGATTTTCGGTCCATCGAGCGCAGGCGTAACTCTTGCTGTAACGGAATGACTGAATGCACACCTTCCTCTCTGGCTGGTCGGGAACGGCGCGACGGCTCGCCCTTGGCCTGGGCGCTCTCGCCCTCGTCGTGGGGGTGACATCCTGGGTTGCGCTGGCCGGCTTGCACAGCACGCACCTGGCGGTGGAACGGATGAAGGACGACGAGGAAGGGATGCGGCTCGCGCTCGAGCTCGCCAGCGCGGTGCGGGACCAGTACGCCCACCAGGCCCACACCATCATCATCGGCAACGAATCGCACATGGGTCATTACGTGGGAGCCCGCGAGCGCGTGCACGAACTCACGCGCGAGCTCCGTGCGCACTATCGAGGGGAAGAGGAATCCCGGTGGATGGGTGACATCGAGACGGCCGGCAGAAGCCTGGATTCGCTGTTTCGCGATTCCATCGTTCCCGCCGTCCTTCGCCGTGACGCCACCGTCATCCAGTCCGAGCACGATCGGGCCCAGGAACTCGTCTCCCTCATCCAGGATCGAGCCAATCTCATCACCGAGAAGTCGGAGGCGAGCATCCGGGCTTCCCGGGCCGAGGTCCTCGCGGCGGAGGAGAGCATCCACCGCTGGGTGATGGTCCTCCTCATCGGCGCTCCAATTCTCGCCGTCGCCATCGCGGTGAGCGTCGGCCGCTCGATTGCTGGCCCCCTGGGTCGCCTGCGCGCGGGCGCCACGAGGCTCGCGTCCGGCGACCTGGATACCCGGATCGACGTCGGCACCGATGACGAGTTCGGCGCTCTCGCCCGCCAGTTCAACTCCATGACGGCGGCCCTCAAGGAAAACCAGGCTCGCCTGGTCCAGAGCGAGAAGCTGGCTGGCATCGGGCGCCTGGCTGCGGGCGTCGCCCACGAGATCAACAACCCTCTGGCCGTCATCCTCGGCTATGCGCGACTGCTCGGGAAGAGCGCTCGCGGGCCTCTGGCGGACGACGTCCGCGTGATCGAGGAGGAGGCCATCCGTGCTCGCGACATCGTCGAGGGACTTCTCGACCTGTCTCGTCCGCTGTCGCAGGCTCGCGAGGTGCTCGACCTTCGCGAGGTCGCCGATGAAGTCGTCGGCCGCCTCCGGGAGGCCGAGGCCCTCGAGGGAGTCCAGGTCGCGATCGACGGCGAGGCCACCGTGCAGTGCCATCCCCTGAAGATCCGGCAGGTGCTCACCAACCTCATTCGGAACGCCGCCGAAGCCGCCGGGGCGAACGGACGGGTGACCATCCGGGTGCGCGGCGACGAGCAGTGGGTCCGGGTCGACGTGGAAGACGACGGACCCGGCCTCGCGGAGCACGCGGCCTCGCGGCTCTTCGAGCCGTTCTTCACCACGAAGGACAAGGGTACCGGCCTTGGCCTGGCGGTTTCTCGCGCCATCGCGCGTGCTCACGGGGGGGACATCGCGCTCTCCCCGGCGCCCGGCAGGGGAGCCATCTTCACCCTGAGCCTTCCTCACATTCCGCACACCCAGGAGGTTTCAGGATGACCGACGTGAGAGTTCTCGTCGTCGACGACAAGGAAAACATGCTGAAGCTGTTCGGGAAGATCCTGTCCCACGGCTACCGCCTGTCGACCGCTGGAGATGGAGCGCACGCCCTCTCGCTCGTCGGCACCGAGGAGTTCGACGTGGTCGTGACCGACATCCGCATGCCGGGCGCCGGGGGGTTCGAGGTCCTCCAGGCCGTGAAGGCACGCTCCCCCTCCACCGAGGTGGTGATGATGACCGGCTATGGGACGGTCGGCGACGCCGTGAAGGCAATGAAGATGGGAGCCTACGACTACCTCGAGAAGCCGTTCGACCCCGACGCCGCGGGCCTGACGGTGGCGCGTGCCGCCGAACGCAAGCGCCTCCGAGACGAGGCGATGAGCCTGCGGCGGGAGCTCGAGGGCGTGTACTCCTTCCACAACCTCATCGGGAAGAGCGCTCCGATGCGCGAGGTGTACCGCCTCCTCGAGAAGGCTTCCGCGCTCGACATCACGGTGCTCCTCGGCGGCGAGACCGGCACCGGCAAGGAGCTCGCGGCCCGCGCCATCCACTACCACTCGTCGCGGAAGGAGCGCCGGTTCGTGCCCGTGAACTGCGGCGCCTTGCCACCCGATCTCGTGGAGAGCGAGCTCTTCGGCCATGCACGGGGCGCGTTCACGGGTGCAGCCGGGGCCAAGGCGGGCATCTTCGAGGAGGCCCAGGGTGGAACCATCTTCCTCGACGAGATCGGCGAGCTACCTCTCGCGACCCAGGTGAAGCTCAACCGCGCGTTGCAGGAGAAG
This sequence comes from Anaeromyxobacteraceae bacterium, assembly GCA_027349605.1. Classification (GTDB taxonomy): domain Bacteria; phylum Myxococcota; class Myxococcia; order Myxococcales; family Anaeromyxobacteraceae; genus CAIOAK01. The sequence goes on along the minus strand of DAIEMM010000130.1, from coordinate 24,681 downwards.
GAGATCCGAAGGGTGGGAGACAACACGCCCGTGAAGGTGGACGTCCGCGTGATCGCGGCCACCCACCGGGACCTGCGCGCCGAGTCCCAGGCCGGTCGTTTCCGGGAGGACCTCTACTACCGTCTCCACGTCTTCCCGGTTCACTTGCCGCCGCTTCGCGATCGCATCGAGGACGTGCCCCTCCTCGCAACGCATTTCCTGGAGAAACATGCGAGCGCGATGCGGCGGGAGATCTCCGGCTTCGACCCGGAGGCGCTCCGCCTGCTCACGTCGCACCCCTGGCCCGGGAACGTGAGGGAGCTGGAAAACGCCGTGGAGCGCGCCGTCGCCGTCGCCAGCGGAACGACGATCCAGGGGCGCGACCTCCCGCCAGAGCTCTCCGCTGCGACAGCGATGCTCATCCCACCCGGAGCGGTACTCGCGTCCATGCCCTACCGGGAGGCCGTAGAGCAGGCGCACGATCGCGTCTCGCGCGAGTACCTGGTGGCACTCCTCACCGAGTTCCACGGCAACGTGACCAAGGCGGCGGAACGGGCAGGCATCAAGCGCGAAAGCTTGCACCGGCTCCTGAAGACCCACGGTCTGCGCTCGGACGACTACCGGCAGCGTGACGACTGATCGCGTCATCCGCTAGATCGGACGTTCCTCCGTTGTCCGCTTGACAGGATGGTAATCCGTTAAGTAGGATGCGCCCGATGATGCACTTCGGCCATGACCTGCAGCCCATCGGCCCCCGCCTCGTGCCGCGGGTGATGTGCATCTGTCGCAGGCCGGCGCCGCCCGCGCGAATGCGCGGCTGAGCAGCCGGCGAATCTCCCCCATCCATCCACGACGTAGAGCGCATGGGCCAAGGGCTCCTGCCGTGCGCCTCCGTACTCGAGCCCTGTCCAGAGGTCCAAGTGAGCGAGCAAGTGAAGAAGGCAGTCGTCGCCCTGAAGCAGGCCGTCACCGAGAACCCCGCCGCGGCCAGGGCCGTGTTCCGCGCAACCACCGTTTCGGACGCGGACTCGCTGTCCACGGACTCGAGCATTCGTGGATTCGGCGTACGCCTGGACGAGCCCGCGGATCTGGGTGGGACGGACACGGGGCCGAACCCGGTGGAGGCCGTCCTCGCCGCGCTCGGCAGCTGCCAGGCGATCGTGTACCGGGCCTACGCCAACGCCCTGGGCCTGCGCATCGACCGGGTCGAGGTGGAGGCGAAGGGGTATCTCGACCTCCGCGGTTTCCTCGGGGACTCCAAGTACCCGGCCGGATTCGACCGCGTCACCTTCGCGACCCGTGTCGTGTCGCCCGAGTCGCCGGAGACGATCCGGAACCTTTCCGAGGTGGTCGAGGCCCACTGCCCCGTCCTCGACATCCTGAGGACACCGCTCGCGGTGTCGGGATCGCTCGAGCACGTTCGTTCGTCGGACGCCCGCGACGCCGCCTGATCGAGGAAGCCGCCATGTCCAACATCGCCCCCATCGCACTCCCCTGGCACCGTCGCGAGGACACCTGGGCCATCTTCATCGCCCTCGGTCTCGTGCTCGCCGTGACGACGGGTTTCTTCCTCGGAGCATCGCCCTTCGTGGGGGCGACGGCGCTCACCATCCCGACCTGGTCCGGAAGCCTGGCCAAGGTCGCCGCCACCTTCGCGGCCCAGCCAGCCGGGCCGATCGCGCTCTTCGCGGTCTTCCTCCTCGCGTTCTCCGCGGCATCCGCCGTCATCGGCTGGGACGTGGGGAAGTATGCGGCCGGGTTCGCGCTCCTCTTCGTCTTCTCGATCGTCGTGACCGTGCTCGGCTCCAACCAGACGCTCAAGCAGTGGCAGCTCGAGACTCCCCTCCTGGCGCTTGCCGTCGGGATGCTGCTCGGCAACTCGGTGACCCTGCCTGGGTGGTTCCAGTCCGCGCTGCGCACGGAGTTCTACGTGAAGGTCGGCATCATCCTCCTGGGAGCGACCCTGCCCTTCACGATCATCCTGCAGGCAGGCCCGCTCGCCATCGCACAGGCGACCATCGTCGCGGTCACCACCTTCGCCACCATCTACTTCGCAGCGACCCGCCTGTTCGGTCTCGACCCCCGCTTCGGCGCCACGCTCGGAGCGGGCGGGTCGATCTGCGGGGTTTCGGCGGCCATCGCCATCGGCGGCGCCTGCCGGGCCGAGAAGAGCCACGTTTCGGTGGCGATCTCCATGGTGATCCTCTGGGCGGTCGCGATGATCTTCGTGCTCCCGCTCTGGGCAAGGAACCTCGGCCTCGAGCCCGGCGTGGCCGGCGCCTGGATCGGAACGTCCGAGTTCGCGGACGCGGCCGGCTTCGCGGCGGCCTCCGCCGTCGGGGACGAACGAGCGATCAAGACCTTCACGCTCATGAAGGTCGTGGGGCGTGACATGTTCGTGGGCGTCTGGGCGCTGGTCGTCGCGCTTCTCTCCGTCACCATCTGGGACAGGAAGAAGTCGGGCGAGGCCGAGCGGGTCGACGTGGGCGAGATCTGGCGCCGGTTCCCCAAGTTCATCCTCGGCTTCCTGGCTGCATCCCTCGTGGTGACCTTCGTCCTCGCCTCCATCGACGCTAAGAGTGGCACCCGCTTCTCCAAGGAGGCCATCGCCCCCTTGAAGACCCTTCGAGGCTGGGCCTTCACCTGGACCTTCCTCAGCATCGGGTTCACCACGCGGTTCCGGGAGCTGACGCGCTTCGGCTGGAGGCCGTTCGCGGCCTTCGCCGTGGGCGTGATCGTGAACGTGCCGCTCGGTTACTGGCTCTCCGCTCACGTCTTCGCCGACTACTGGAACGGGGTGAAGTGATGGTCTCCCACGTCACGACGGTGAGCCCTGCCGGAGAGCTGGCGGAGCCCCGGGTGAACGAGCTGGCCGGCGCGCTCCAGGCGATCGGCTTCCGGGTGCATCGCAAGCGCCAGCACGTCTCCTTCTCCTCCGAGACGGTCGAGGCCCATGCGGCGAAGGCGTATCTCCGAGGGCACGGCTTCCGGGATCCGGAGTTCCAGATCGTGCTCGAGTACTCTCGCCTCTGGGGAATCATGTGAGCACACCGGAGCTGTTCCCCCTGTTCGCCAAGCTCGCGGGCCGCCGGGTCGTCATCGTGGGAGGTGGCGCCATGGCGACCGCCCGGGCGAAGCAGCTCGCCGCGGCCGGCGCGCGTCTCACCGTCGTCGCCCCGGAGGTCAGCGACGGCGCGGCGGCACTGGCGGAGGTCGTCCTGCGGCGCCCGTTCGAGCCCCGGGATCTCGATGGGACGTGGTTCGCCGTCGCCGCGGCGACCGCGGCCGTGAACCGCGCCGTGGCCGATGCCGCGGAGGAGCGCCGCATCCTCGTCAACGCCGTCGACGACCCGGACTGCGCCACCGCCTACACCGCAGGCGTCGTCCGACGCGGGGGAGCCACGGTCGCCATCTCGACAGCCGGGCGCGCCCCCGCGCTTGCCGGCCTCCTCCGGGAGGCGATCGACGCGGTCCTGCCGCGGGATCTAGGGGCCTGGATGGACCTGGCGGAGGGTGAGCGCTCGGGGTGGAAGCGTGCCGGCGTGCCGCTTGCGACCAGGCGGCCCATGCTCCTCCAGAAGCTGAACGCGCTTTACGGTGGCGGCCCGGAGACGTCCACCCGTCTGCCCCCCGGATTCGTCTCGCTCGTCGGAGCCGGGCCGGGGGACGCGGGGCTTCTCACGCGTCGCGCGGCCGAGCGGCTCGCCGAGGCCGACCTGGTTCTCTACGACGCCCTGACCGATGGCGAGGTGCTGAAGCTCGCGCCCCGGGCCCACTGCTTCTACGTCGGGAAGCGCGCAGGAACGCCGAGCGTGTCCCAGCGGTCCATCGAGCGTCTGCTCGTGAAGGCGGCCCGACGTGGACAGCGCGTGGTCCGGCTCAAGTGCGGGGATCCCTTCGTCTTCTGCCGGGGTGGCGAGGAGGCCCAGGCGCTCGCGGCGGCTGGCGTTCCGTTCGAGGTCGTCCCGGGAGTCTCTTCGTCCATCGCCGCCCCTGCGCTCGCCGGCATTCCGGTCACCCACCGCGGCCTCGCCGCGGGCTTCGCCGTCGTCTCCGGACACTCCGAGCGCTCGTACGGCCCGATCCTGGATGGAGTCGCCCCTGGCTCGCTGACCCTCGTGATCCTGATGGGAATCGGAGAGAGGGCGGGGATCAGCGCTCGGCTTCGCGAACGTGGTTGGCGGGACGACACGCCTGCGGCCGTCCTGCTGGGCGCGTCGAGCAGCGGTTCCGCAAGCTGGCGAGGCACGCTCGCCGAGCTCGGCTCGACCGTCCTTCCCGAGGAGGCGGCTCACTTGCCAGGAACCATCGTCGTAGGAAGCGTGGCCGGCCTGTCCCTCGTGTCGGGCCACGCCACCCAGCCCGTGGAAGCGACCCCTCGCGCGGACGCGCAGAGGGCCTGAAAGGAACTCCATGACGTCCACTCACCCATCAACACTTACCCCACCCGCGGCGACCTTCGCAGACGAGGCGGAGATTGCCGCACTGGTCGAGAACCTGGGCCGCTTCGAGCGCGGGGAGATCGACGCCGACACCTGGCGCGCCTACCGCGTGGCCCGAGGCGTCTACGGTCAACGGCAGGACGGCATCCACATGTTGCGGATCAAGCTGCCACAGGGTTCCGTGACTGCCGTCCAGCTGCGCGCTCTCGCCGACACCGCGACCCGCTACTCCCGGGGCTTCGGTCACCTCACGACCCGCCAGAACTTCCAGCTTCACTTCGTGAGGCCCGGCGACGTGGGGCCCGCCGTTCGGCGACTTGCCGAGGCGGGAATCACCACCTCCGGCGCAGGAGGGAACACGGTCCGGAACGTGGTTTCGTGCCCGTTCGGCGGGATCTCCCCGGACGAGGTCTTCGACACCACTGCGTACGCCGAGGCATTCACGCGCCACTTCCTGCGCCATCCGCTCGGGGACGCGCTCCCGCGCAAGTTCAAGGTCGCCTTCGAGGGGTGCTCTGAGGATCACGTTCCGATCGCGATCCAGGATCTCGGCTTTCGGGCCCGTGTCCGGTCCGTCGACGGGAAGGTCGTCCGAGGCTTCGCCGTCTCCGTCGCCGGTGGGACATCGACCCTTTGCACGTCCGCATCCCCTCTCCTGGATTTCCTGCCAGCAGGCGAGATCCTGGCCTTGGGTGAGGCGGTCGTCCGCGTCTTCCACGCTCACGGCGACCGGGTCAACCGACAACGCAACCGTCTCAAGTTCCTGGTGCGTGCCCTGGGGTTCGATCGGTTCCGGGCGCTCGTGCTCGAGGAGCTCGAGTCGATTCGCGAAGATGGGGTCCCCTCCCTACCCTTCTCCCCCGAGCAGCCGCCCGAGACCTGGGCACCTCGGGAGCCACTGCCGGCGCTTCCCGTTCCGTCTCGCCCCGACCCGGGCTGGGAGGGCTTCCAGGCCACGAACGTCCAACCGCAACGGCAGGCCGGGTACTCCTCCGTCGTGGTGTCCCTTCCGCTCGGCGATGTGACGGCCGCGCAGCTGGAGGCCCTGGCCGACCTGTCCGAAGCCTTCGGAGGGGGTGGCGTCCGCTTCACGAGTGGCGGCCACATCCTCGTCCGGTGGGTTGCGGACGACAACCTGCGTACCCTATTCAACGCGCTCACCTCCGTCGGGTTGGGCCGGGACGGAGCCGGAAGTGCGGCCGACGTCGTGGCCTGCCCTGGCGCGGAGGTCTGTCGGCTGGCGGTCACCCAGACGCGGACCGTCGCCCGGCTCGTCGAGGGCGAAGTGCGTACGGCTCTCGGCCCGCTCGCCCTGCAGGCCGAGCTCCCGGTGCACGTGTCTGGGTGCCCGAACGGGTGCAGCCAGCACCACCTGGCCGCCATCGGGCTGCAGGGAAGTGCCAGGAAGCTCGGAGGTCGAGCCGTCCCGCAATATTCGATCCTGGTCGGGGGACATCCGGATGGCAGCGAGGCACGGTTTGGCGTGCCCGTAGGGAAGGTTCCATCGCGGCGCATTCCGGAAGCCGTCACGAGGCTCGTCTCGCTCTACCTCGCGGAACGGCGCGCCGGGGAGCCCGCGGGCGCCTTCTTCGCGCGCGCAACCGATCGGGCAAGGGAGGCCGTGGCCTCGTTCGAGGATCTCCGCCTGGAGGATGCGACGGCCGAGGACTTCGTCGAGCCGGGGAGTGCGGAGGAGTTCCTGGTGGACGTCAAGACAGGCGAGTGCGCGGCGTAGTCCAGGCAGGGACGTGGCGGAGCAGCGTCATGCGCTGTCATGCCGCGTCGGTGCACACCTCTGCGATCCCTCGGCAGGCGCGACGTGCCTGCGGAAGCGGGTATCGGCCCGCGATGGCGGCCTGCCGCGGGACCGACGCGAGGCTGCGACGGCGAGCAACCGGGCGGCGTAACCGGCTCCAAATGGCTTGGCGATCACGTGAGCGCCCAGGCGGCGCGCCTCGGTGCGAACGACCGGGGAGGCCCTTCTCGCCGGAAGGAGGAACGGGAGCCAGGGCCATCTCGCTCGGACGTATCTGAGTATGTCCATGCCCGAAACGAGCGGGACGTCGTGATTGACGACGACGAGATCGAAGCCCTCTTCGCAGAGGCATTTGATCGCGGTCACACCGTCGTTGACCGTCACGACGTCCGCCTCGAACTCCCCCTGCAGGATTCCAGTCCAGAGAGCCCTCTGGTCCAGATCGTCGTCCGCCACCAGTACACGGATGCGTGTCATTGCATCGCCTCGGAGCGCAGGCCGCGACCCGCGCGAAAGCGCGGTACCGCCTGGCGCATCGTGTTCATGTGGCCAATTTGCATCCGCTGTGCCGTCTGTGTCGCGAGTCGCTGAGCCGTGTGGAAGTCGTGGAACTTGGCAGGTTGGAAGGTGCTGGGCGCTCAGGACTGCCCGCGCGGAGCCTCTCCGCATGCCCAAGGAACGAGACTCGTCCAGTGACGGGGTGGCTTCCCGAGTGACGGAGGTCTGGCCGAAGGTGCGGGGTCCTGGCGCGGCGTCGTGAAGACGACCGCGTGAAAGGCGCCCATCGAGGCTCAAGTTGATTCCCCGATGGATTGGCAAGCCCATTGCACCGCATCGGGGCAATGATCCCCTTCGCGGACGCGTCCGATCTTGCCGCCCCGAGGGCCCCCGCCGAGCGCGCGTGGAACGGGCAGGAGGGGAGAACGAGCATTCTCTGGCTCTTGCAGTGGGAACTCGCCATCGTCCTGCTCGTGCCCGGTCTCCTCAAGGCGGGCATCAAGCCCGAGATCCTTCGACAGGTATTCCGATTGGGCGTGGGAGTGGCCGACGGAGCGCTCGCCTGGGCCGGTTGGATGGAGGTGGCGGGGGCTCTCTTGATCGTCATCCCGGCCGCGAGCGGCTTCTGGCCCCGGCTCACGCCTCTGGCGGCCGCCATACTGGCCCTGACGCAGGTCTCCCCGTTGGTTCTCCAGGGGAGCCCGTTCGGCCAAGGTTCCCCGGCCGACATTCTGGTCGGGCTCGCATGTGGGCTTGTCGCAGCCGCTCACGTCCTCCCGTCTTCCGCGCGCCACGAGGAGCCTGATCCACCCGCCGTTTCCACCACTCGCCGTAGGAAGCACCCATCGCAAGTCAGACGAACTCTGTCCAACCACCCAGGAGCGACCATCCAATGAACGTAGCCAGATACATGCGAGCTGTCGCCAACGCCGCATCCTACACAGGCACTCCGCTTCCGAAGGCGGCGACGAGCACCGATGGAACCGTGGCATCTCCCGCACAGAACACTGGTTCCACCATCGCGGCATCCTCCTGGACCGGGCCGGGCGCCTTGCTGGGCACGATGGCGGTCCTGTTCATCACCGTCGTCCCGCCGGTCACCTTTTTCGCCGACATCATTACGCCCCGCGTGTCGCATCCCAGCGTGACGGGCACTGCTGCTGGTCATTCGACCGCGAAATGCGAGTGCGTGGCCGGAGCCGATGCGAGGCCCAACGCGCCAGATTCCGGGAGCACCGCTTCGCCACAGACGAGCTGACCCCCCGTGGGGAATGGCTAGTCGAGCAAGGGGCGGCGCAGCCACGCTGCGTCCCCGATGGTCTTCACCTCGTTTCCAGCGACCCGTCGACCGTCGCCGACGTCTCGTTCCCGGGGTGTCATGCCAGATCGCCCGGAGTATCGGCGGCCACGAGGCGCTGCAGTGCCGCGAACCCGTCCGGATCGAGCCTTCCTTGGAGCGAGCTCATCCGGGAGACAGCCTCCTCCGGGCGCATCGGAACCTTGTACGCACGGGGTTCGACCAAGGCCGCGAACACGTCAGCGACGCGCAGTACTCCGGCAAGGGCCGGGATCTGGTTGCCGTGTAACCGTCTAGGGTATCCGCTCCCGTCGGGACACTCGTGGTGACACAAGACGATCTCGGCAATCTCCTCGGCCCCCCTTATGGGCCGCAGGATTTCGGCTGCAAGGACCGTGTGCCGCTCGATCCGGCCACGCTCCTCCGCAGTCAGCTCTCCCGGCTTCAGGAGTACGTCGTCACGGACGCCGGTCTTCCCAACGTCATGGACGAGCGCCGCGAGGTGGAGCACCTGGAGCCGCTCCTCTGACAGCCCGAGGGTCGCGCCAACGCGTGCCGCGATGCACGCCACACGCTCGCAGTGGGCGGCTGTCCCATCGTCCCGCTGCCGGAGAGCACCCGAAAGGCTGGCGAGCGCCTGCATCATGGCATCGCGCTGCGCGGTCCTTTCCCCGTCGAGCCGAACTCGCCGCTCGCGGTCGGCCGTCGCGACGAGCGTGGCCGACACCACTCCGACGAACAGGAACACGGCGGACAGCACGAGCGCGTTGGCGATCCCCATGGGTCCGTTACCGCTGATGGTCCTGGCGTGCAGCAGGTACGTCGCCGCCGAAGCCGCGCTGAGCAGGAGAGCTGGACGGGCACCGAGCCAGGCGGCAGCGGCAACGATGGGCAGCAGGTACGCCGCACCAAACACCAGATGAACGAGGTGCTGTGCGTGGGTAGCGTTCCCCACCGCGAGGTGGGCGAACCCGATCACCGCGAAACTCGCTACGATCCAGTAGCCCTTGCGAGACGCATTCGTCACGTCTTGAAGGACAGGCATCGGGTACCTCTCGAGCCAGGGTGACGCTTCACCGGCGCGCGATGCGTCGTACCCCGGCGAATACGATCAAGATCTGGTTCAGTGATGCTCCTCGACGTGGCCCCGGCCCGTAGCCCGTTCACCCCCTTCAGGGGGCTTTGAGCTGGCGGACGACTTGTCCGGGGTGGCGTCGTGCGGTTCCGCCATCATGCATCTGCAGGTGGGGCTCGCTTCGCTCCTGGAGAGCGGGACCCCGACCACCTCCGTTGGCCTCAGCGGGCCCGCGAATTCACGAGCCCCTCCCCCTCCTCCCCCGTCTCCCCATGCCAGCCCCGGTGTCGACAGGGCTCCAATCAGTACCGCTCCGACGATTCGCAGAGTCATTGGCGCGTCCTCGCACGCTCAGCATGGGACCGGATGCCGGTCTCCTTGGCACTTGCTGAGGCCAAGAGGTGAGAGTGCATGCGTCGCGCCAGCGGGCGGCCATCGCCCGCGAGGTCGGTCGAACCGTACCCAGCCCCGTTCGGAACCTGACCGCGAAGGCCTGAGCGCGCCCAGCGTGACGTCCGCCATCACACTGTGGCGTTTGAACACTTCACCTCGTGGAATCCCAGGTGCCTTCATCCAGTTCGACGTCGGGTTTTCCTGGGAGCGGCGGCATCGCCATCTTCTCACCCGCGACGGCACGCGCCCTGCACAGGCATGGCCACATACGGTTCCACTCCACCAAGAACCCACAGACAGGCAGGGGATGACGATGCGCAAGAAGACCTGGTACACGCTCGGGGCTGCATATACACTCTTCGCGGCGAGCCCCGCGCTTGCACAGTTCCACCCCATCCAGGATCCCTGGACACCCCGACCGCGAATCGTCAAGGTCACGGTCGACTCCAGCGGATTCGTCCCCTCGGAGATCCACGTGAAGAAGGGGGAGAACATCAGGCTGGTGTTCACACGCACCGTAGATCACACCTGTGCGACCGCCGTCGTCATCAGATATCTTGGACTCGTCCGGGAACTGCCAAAGGATGAGCCAGTAGCCGTGGCGCTCAAGGCCGAGGAAAGCGGGACGATCCGCTACGCCTGCCCGAAGGACTCGATCGGCGGCACGGTCGTCGTCGAGTGACGACCAAACGGGGGCACCGTCACCCACTCGTCGACGGGTCATCCAGGCGGTGCAGACCCCTCGCGAACTCGTCGCGGCAGTTGGCCGAACAGAAGTAGAACGTCCTGCCCCTGCAATCGAGCGTCGCCCGGGCCCGGCCAGCGGTGATGACCATCTCGCAAATCGGGTCGAAGATCAGATCTCGAATGGCGCAGGCAGGTGCGGTGTCCTCGTTCGCGGACTCGATCGCCTCGAACAGGCGCGCCAGGGCCGCTTCCGCGGCTCGCCGTCCTGCTCGAACGGCCTCGTCGAGTCGGTGGAAGTCCCGCAATCCCATGGTCCCGACGTCTATCTCGACGAGCACGTCTGGCCCCACCATGGCCGCCGCCAAGGTGTATTGCCGATCGAGGGCGATCTCGGCCCCGCGGACGAGCAGCTCGAAGCTTCGGCGAGCACTCCAGGGGCTGGGAACGATCCTCGCTACCCACTCGGTCAGAGTCTCCGTTCCTTCGTGCAAACGGGGCATCGTCCGGGATCGCTGCGCGCCCACCTTCACGGCGACGATCACCCCAGGGTCGAACATCTGGGCGACGTCAACGGGGAGGAGGTTCACCAGCCCTCCGTCGATGAGCCATCGCCCTCCGATCTCGACGGGGGGCAATACCCCCGGCACCGCGCACGTCGCCTTGACGGCGGGTAGAAGCTCCCCGGACCTGAGCACGACCTGCTTCCCGCTCTCGACGTCGACCGCGACCAGGGCCATCGGGCGAAAGGCCTCGTTGAATGTGAGTCCCGCCAGTTCGGTTGCTGCAGACGGGAAGATTCTCTCCCAGGACAACGTCCACCCCGGAACGAACCAAGGCGGAAATCGGAAGTGCGATGCCACCTCGGCGATCTCCGCGGCCCTCAATCCGGAAGCGTGCAGCGCCGCGATGAGGCCGCCCATGCTGCTCCCCACCAGGTAGTCAACGGGGATTCCCTCGCGCTCGAGCACCTCCAGCACCCCGATGTGGGCCAGCCCGCGAGCGGCGCCGCCACCCAGCACGAACGCGATCCTTCGTCTCGCAGTCTGTTGCATGATGGTCCCTTCGCCAACTGTTCCGACGTCCATTCCATCGGCTCCTCAGTCACGCTCCATTGACGAGTTGCCGCTACCGCCCCGTGTAACCCCCTCAGTCACGCCGTGACTGTTGCGGACGCTTGCTCTCATCCCCCGGACATCGCGATCCCGGCAATCCTTGACTCGCCCACGCTGGGGCCGACATGGCACGCATCGTGCTTCTTGATTTTCATGCAGTGGGGCCGGTTGAACCCGACCTCGCCCGGCTCGCCTGCTCGCCATGTCATCCCCCCCCCGCTTCATGGTTCGAGCAGGCAGCCGGGAGTCTCCAATGCTCCAGCACCCGGATTGCCGGCTAGCTAGGTCCATGAACCCTGGGCGCCCGACTCACGAGGCCACGTCTCGAATTCCAACTCTCCGTCGAAGCTCGGCGCGCAGATACTCGATCTCCGCGCGCAATCGTCGACGCTCGACCGCACCCCGAAGGGTTCGCACCACGAGTTCGGAATCGAGCGGCCAGGTCAGGAATCCGTAGACATCTGGCGGGCATTCCCCGGGAAGCCACGATCCCAGACGGAGATGGGACACGGTGACGATCTCGGTCTCGGGAGCGACTTGATGCGCAGCCTGGACGAAGTCGGCATCGATGTGCTGTGCGCCGCCTTCATCCGCGAGGAAAGCAACGTCGAAAGACTCGGCGGCGAGCAGCGTCAGGGCCTCGCTGCCGTCATGGGCGACCGTGATCTCCCAGGAGCGCCCCAGCGCGGTGGCTAGGATTCGTCGTGGCTTCTCGCCGAGGACTAGGAGTCGCGGGCCACTCATTCGCCTTGCCTCCGCTTACTCGCGGTCTTCTTCCACCACGGTAGCGACTCCGGGAGGCATGGCCACCCTTCGAAGGGTCGCCTCCGGACTGAGAGGGCGTCGCCCGGAGAGGATGTGCGGCACATGGGTGGCGTCGAACCCCACATGGCGATCTGCCCCGGTCGCGGCTCGGATGGTCACGCGCGTGATGAGCGAGTAAGGGACGAGCTCGGTGGCCATTCGCCCGTCGCCACGGTCTGCCTCACGGATTACGAGTGCGACGAAGCACGGGGCGAGCCCTGCCACGTGACACAGTGACAGCACCTCGCCCGTGGCGAGGTGGACCGACACGGACGGTAGCCCCTCCGCTGGGTCGGGACACCTTTCACGCGCGAACGCCCGGAGCTGACCAAGAAAGAACCCTGGGCCGAATGCGCATCCGCCTGGGTCGGGGAGTCCTGGTTCGGTCGCCGCCTCTCTTGTTCGTTCGCTCACAGGAACATGCTTCTGCAGTTTGCGTGCCCTCCTGCCTTCCCGGCTTGAGCACACGAGCACAGGAGGCTCCGCTCTATCGGGACCGCACCAGCGTGACCAGCAACGTCACACTGTGGCGGCCGGCTCGGCCACTTCGTCCTGAAGACGGCGGGTATGACGAGGAATGGCGGGAAAACGTCATTGCGACCGCTCCGGCCCGCCCCATGCATCGTCGCATCGTCGAATGCGAGCACATCGGACCGGGGGCACGCCTGAATGATCAGGATCACTTTCGCGTATCTACGAGTGCGTTGGGGCGAGTACGCGCTCGTCGCGCTGGCAGTCGCCCTCATCGTGGCGGCCCTCGTCGCCCAGAGAGCGGTGACGTCGTCCGCTGATGGCGCCATCCATGACCTGGCCCACCGGCTCGGGTCGAACATGCTGGTCTTGCCCAGGGACCAGGACGTTGGTGACTTTCACCTGCAGCGGTACGGGCCGTCGGTGCTCCCCGACGCCTCACCGGTCATCCTGAAGTCGTCCGAGATCGCCTCGGACATCCGCGGGAGCCAGGCCAGGCTGTACGGGCACGTGGTCGTCGGTGGGCGGGACGTCCTCCTCGTGGGCGAGGAGGGAAGCTGGCCCCGGTCGCCGGTGGTGGGGACGGCGCCCGCCATGCTGTCTCCTTCCGCGGCGGGCCGGCTCGGTTTCCGGCCTGGTTCCATCATCGAGCTCAACGGTGCCAGCCTCTCCGTCGCGGGCGTGATGGACCGCCCGCCCGATGGCCTCGAGGACGCGATCCTGGTTCCCCTCGTCACGGCCCAGCAAGTCCTCGGCCAGCCCGGTGCCATCAACGCCCTGCGACTCGCTGGTTGCTGGTGCCGAATCGACGTGGCCGCGCTCGGGAAGGAGGTGGAGCGCATCCTCCCCGGCTCCCGGGCGATCACGGTCGCTGGCGTGGTGAAGGCCCAGAAGGGAGCGGTCGCGACGATGGGGCGCTACGCCATGGCCCTCCTGATCGCTGGATCCCTGACGGTCGCCGGCCTCGTCGCCGCGCTCGTCTCCGCGCAGGCGCGCAGGGCACGGCGCGACCTCGGATTGCTCGCGGCGATCGGGGTCTCGCCCTCCGTCGTCGCGGCGCTCTTCGTCGCGTCGGCTGGGCTGTCCGGAATCGCCGGCGGAGTGGCCGGGTACCTCACTGCCATCCCGGCGACCCGCTGGCTCTCCGCGCGCACGCTTGGAGCTGCCGCATCCCCGTCCCTCGACCTGTTCGCTTTCGCGGTCATCGGTGCTGGTCTGGTGGCCGCCGGGGCCGCTGCACTGGCGACGCGCCGCGCCGTCGCACTCGATCCCTCCGAAGTCCTTCGGGAGTCCTGACATGATCGTCGCAGACCACATCACCAAGACCTTCACGACCGACGACGGATCGACCGTTCGGGCGCTCGACGAGGTGACCCTGTCGGTCGACGAGGGCGAATTCGTTGCGGTCGTCGGGCCGAGCGGGAGCGGGAAGTCGAGCCTTCTCTTCGCCCTCGGAGGGATCTCCGGGCCGGACTCTGGCAAGGTCCATCTGGGCGCCACGGACGTCTATTCCCTCGGCCCGTCGAGGCGTGCCGCGCTGCGGCGGACGGAGGTCGGATTCGTCTTCCAGACGTTCAATCTCGTCCCCTGGCTCGACGTCGTCGACAACGTGGCGTTCCCCGCGATGCTCGCGGGCCGGTCACGGCGCGAGGCGAGGAGCCTAGCCCATGGCATGCTCGAGAAGCTCGGCATGGTGGCGCGCGCCCGGCACTACCCCGCCCAGCTCTCCGTGGGCGAGCGACAGCGGGTCGGGATCGGGCGGGCGCTCGTGAACCGGCCCAAGGTCCTCCTCGCGGACGAGCCCACCGGCAGCCTCGACTCCGCGAACGGCACCCAGTTTCTCGATCTGCTCTCCGAGTTCAACGGCCAGGGACAGACCATCGTCGTCGTCACCCATTCCGCCGCTCTGGCCGAGCGGGCTCACCGCATCGTCTCGATCGTCGCGGGGCGCGTGACCGACGACCGGCCAGGCCGGCTGCGGAGGCTCGCATCGTGACGATCATGTGGTTCGCCCTGCGCGAGCTCCTCTCCCGCCGCGGCCGGGCCTATGGCGCCGTCCTGGTGGTGGCGTCGGCGGTTGCGCTCTCGGTGACCGTCGAGCTGGTCTCGCGCGCAAGGGAGGCGGCCATCGCGATCCAGTTCGATGCCGTTGGACCGGCCCTACGGATCCTCCCGGCGGGCGCATCGCCGCAATCCATCGTCCAGGAAGGTACGACTTCACCGGCTCTTCCACCGGGCACGGTCGAGGCGGTCCGACGGACGGCAGGCCCCGCCCTGGCCGCGCTCGAGCAACGACGTGTAGCTTGGCTCCCCGTTGCCGGCAGGCGAAACCTGGTCATGTGGGTCGAGCCAACGTCGGGAGGTGACGCCGTGCTCCTGGCCGGCGAGGTCGCGCTCGGGCCGGTCCTTGCCTCGTCCCTGGGCGTCCAGCCCGGCCAGATGGTGGAGATCCTGGGTGAGCCATACCGGGTCGCGACGATCCTGCCGTCGCGGGCGGACGCGGACGACACGGCTGCCTTCCTGCCGACCGCGCCCCGGACTCGAGTGGAAGCGCAGGTTCAGCCGACGGAGTTGCGCCTCTTCCTGCGCCCGGACGCCAGCATCTCCAGTGTGGCCTCGGCCATCGAGATTTCGGTGGCGGGCATCTCCGTCCTGCGTCCGGACCGGGGGGCGGTCGTCGAGAGCGAGGCCCAGGATGCGCTGGCGTCGCACCGGCATCTCATCTGGTGGGTCACGGGGATCGTGTCGCTCCTGTGCCTGGCCGTGGCCTCGCACCTGGATGCCCAGGAGCGTCGGCGCGAGGTGGCCATGCTGGTTGCGATCGGAGCAGCCGGCTACGACATCACCCTGGCCGGGGTGGTGCGGTCGGCGGCCCTCGGGGCGGCCGGCGGGGTCGTGGGCTTTGCGCTCGGCGCCCTCGCGACACTCGCCCTGGATGCCAGGGCCGCGTCGTCGGTCCTCCCGGCTCTTCCGCTGGCGGCTTCGGCAATCGCCGCGGCGACCCTCGTTGGCATCGCGGCGGCGCTCCCGACCGGTGCCGCCGCGGCCCTCCGGGACCCCGTCGCGGAACTGCAGGATGTCTGATGCCCGGCCCGGCGACGTTCTTGATCACCGGGCTTCCCACAGCGAAACCGGCACGGTCACATTAGGTTCCAGACGCTCGGGACCTCTGCTCCGGGAAAGCCCCGGAACCCTTGGCCAAGCCTCCACGGCATGAACCTTGCTGAACCTAGGCTGGTCCACCCCTTCCGGAGTCACACCATGCAACTCATCGCAATCCTTAGTTCCGCCGCGCTCGCAGTCTCTGGCTCTCCCGCGAGCGCACCGCCCTCTCCCCCTACCACCGCCCAGGCGTGCGCCGGCCTCAGCGACGCCGAACGCAACATGAGCCTGTTCGTTCGCGCCGAGGACGTCGAGTCGGTGACGGCGCTCCGCGAACAGCGCTACCGCGTCTCGAGAAGCAGCGCCCTTCCGATCGTGCGCGGCGCCATCATCTCCGTTCGGCAGGTGCCGGGACTTTCGGTCGAGGCACTCCAGCGCATCGCCGACTGCCACCTCGCCGAGGCGATGGCGCGACAGGAGCCGTGGATGAACGCCTGCCCGGCCTTCGTGCCGGGCGCCTCCGCCAGTGTTCGCTTCGACGGAAGCCGATTCGTCATCGTGATTCGTTCGACCGATGACGCGGTTGCTTCCGAGATTCTCCGCCGGGCCCAGCAACTCCAGCCTGCCGCCCGGACCGCTCGGCTCGCCTCCAACCCGGGCACGTCGACGCTTTAGTCGACACCCTGGCGCGAGCGAGCCTCGAATGCTGCGGATCGGGTACCGAATCCTCGCCGTCGTCGGGCTCCTGGCGGTGGCTGGGCTCGCTCTCGGGGTCGTGGCGGTCCGGCAGAGTGGACTGAGCGCCCGGGACGAGCCCGGTGCCGTCGAGGCCCGGCTCGCCCGCCTCGTGCGCGGAGTGGCGATCCCGTCCGCGGTCCGGAGCCAGGTCAATCCCGTTCCCTCGACTCGCGAGACGCTGGTCGAGGCGCGAGCGCATTTCGCGGATCACTGCGCCTCGTGTCACGGTAACGACGGGAGTGGGCAGACGGCACTGGGACGACGGCTCTACCCTCGCGCTCCCGACATGCGGCTTCCCGCCACGCAGTCCCTGACCGACGGTGAGCTCTTCCACGTCATCGAGAATGGCATCCGCTTCACCGGGATGCCCGGATGGGGCGGCGAGGTGTCTCCCGCGGTCAGCTGGAAGCTGGTGCTCTTCATCCGTCACCTGCCGCGTCTCGGACCGGAGGAGCTCCTCGAGATGGAACGGCTCAACCCGAGGAGCCCCGGCGAGTGGCGCGAGCTCCAGCAGGACCAGGAGTTCCTTCAATCAATTCCAGCTGGGCCAGCCAAGGACAGCCACCATTCCCACTGACGCAGCGCGGAGACTCCACATGCCGAAGCCATCGCTGATCACTCCTGCTTTTCTTCTCGCGGCGCTGATTCTCACGACCCCCGCCTCGGCGCACGAGGGCGGCGTCGACATGCGCGGGGAAGTCCTCTCTGCCGACACGAAGCAGGTGACCGTGCGGACCGGAGACGGGCACGAGCAGCGCTATGCATTGACTCCGCAGACGCGCATCACCCTGGGAGGCGTTGCCGCCAGGCCCGCGGACATTGCCCCGGGCCTTCGCGCCGTCGTCCACGGGAGGAAGGTCGACGGCGTGGTCACGGCCACTTCCATCCAGCTGGCGCGTCCCGGCGAGCCAGCCACCCAGAAGCGTCCGCCGGCGCCGTAAGGCACACATGGATACCCTCCAGCAGCTTCGCGCCCTCGCCAAGCGCCGACATGTGCACTTCGATGTCCGCCCGGACATCATCTATCGCGACCACCGTCCCATGGCGGTGGGCTTCGAGGTGCGGGTCTGGGGCGTCCACGACAAGGCCGCACATGCGATGCCGGGATGCGACCAGTGTCGGCCGCTCCTCGAGGAACTGGAGCAGGTCGTCCGTTGGGCTCTCCCGCCGGAGGTGGCCCAGACTCGCATCGAGGTCGTGCCCTGCGATCGCTCGCTCTACGACTCCAAGGTGCTCCCCGGTTCGGACGAGGTCTTCGTCGCCATCCGGGTCGAGCACCGTGGCGAGGTGGAACTCCCCGTCGACGCGTGCGAGGAGCGATGCCTTCGCACGATCCGGCAACGCCTGCGCGAGCTCGGGATTTCCGAGCTGTGAATGGAGGTACCGCCGCCGTGGGTGATGGAGCATCCAGCTTGGTCGTTTCCCTGACCCAGGACTTCGACGTCAGCGAGGCGTGGCGGGTCGCCCGTCAGATCGAGGGAGCCATCGGCGGGCGCGTGGTGATGCTGGACTTCGGAGCCTGCCGGCAGCCCGACATCTTCGCGGTCACTCTGCTCGTGCGCGCCGTCGAGCGTGAGGGTGGCACGTTTCGGGTTCGCGGCCTCACGCGGCGTGACGTGCGGATCTTGGCCTACCTCGGTGTGTCGCTCGGCGACGTGGTGCCGCACGCCTGGACGGACGCAGCGACCGATGACGACCCTCCCTGAGGCCCTCCTCCCTCGCGTCATCGGAGAGGAGGGCCTTGCTGGGTGCCGGTCGACGCCGTCAGCCTGCCTGATAGTCCTCGGGGTGCTCGTCGATGTTGCTCCGGGTCTCGGTCTTCTCCGACTGGACCGGAGCACAGGGATGCGACCGTGCCGGGTCGGGTCGTCCTTCGAAGGTGCACACGCACACGGTCTTCGAGCGTGTCTTCGTGGAGGGGTCCTCGGAGGCCTCCCTCGGCTGATTGCCTTCGGTTGCCAGACCCGGCGCGGCCAGAACCGACATCAGCACTGCCAATGCGATTCGCTTCGACATGAACTCATCCTTTCCCGCTCGGTGCGGGGCCGGATGCCGGCCGCCTTCGCTCACTCCGAGCATGGAGGGGTTCAGTGCATGCGTCGAGCCAGGCCTGCGCCTCGTGGTTGCGCACACTTGACCAAGCCTGGAGTGGCCCTTCCAACTACTCCGTGACCAGTCGAGTCACTCGATGCCCCTCTGCACGTGATCCACGAGCTCGCCATCCGTCGACGGAGGGAGCGCCGAGGCGTCGTCGAGCGTCGTCGTGTCACCCGTCACCTTGCCGGTCACGGCCCACTCCCGCAGCATGCGCCGCAAGATCTTGCCGCTTCGGTTCTTGGGAAGCGCCTTCAGGAAGCGCAGCTCGCGCGGTCGCGCCAGCTTTCCAACCATCGCCTCGATGGCGTGGACGATTCCCGACTCGAGCTCCGCGTCGGCGGAGAATCCGGGCTTCAGCACGACAAAGACGAGCACCGCCTCACCTGACCGCTCGTCGGGCACGCCGACCACCGCGCTCTCCGACACCGCCGGGTGGGACACGACCGCTCCCTCGATCTCGGCCGTCCCGAGCCGGTGCCCGTTCACCTTGATGACGTCATCGGTACGCCCCACGATCCAGACATACCCGTCGGCGTCCCGGCGCGCGGCGTCGCCCGTGACGAACGCACCTGGTACCGACTTCCAGTAGGTGTCGCGATACCGCTCCGGGCTGCCCCAGATGCCATGCAGCATGCCTGGCCAGGGACGCCGGATCACCAGCTGACCCGCCGCTTCCCCGTCGAGCAATCGACCCTCTGCATCGGCGATGGCAGGATCGACCCCGAAGAACGGCAGGGTGGCCGAGCCGGGCTTGGCCGGGGTGACGTAGGGCAACGGGAAGATCATCGCGGCGCCGGCCTCGGTCTGCCACCACGTATCGACCACCGGCGTCCGTCCGCCTCCCACGACGTCCCGAAACCAGTGCCAGACGCTCGGACTGATGGGTTCCCCCACCGACGCGAGCAGGCGGAGGGAGGAGAGGTCTCGCTCTCGCGGGCCTGCGTCCCCCTGCCGGAGCCAGGCCCGGACGAGGGTGGGCGTGGAGTAGAGCACCGCCGGACGGTGCCGCTCGACCACGTCCCAGGCCCGATCCCAGTCCGGAAAGCCGAGCACTCCCTCGAAGAGCACTGTGGCCGCGCCGGACAGCAGCGGCCCGTAGACCGTGTAGGTGTGACCCGTGATCCAGGCCGGATCGGCGGTGCACCAGTTCACGTCTCCGGGCCGGAGGTCGAAGGCATGGAGTGCCGTCAGCGCCGTGTGGACCAGATATCCGGAAGTACCGTGCGTGATCCCCTTCGGCTTCCCCGTGGATCCGGAGGTATACATGACGAAGAGGGGCGCATCGCTCGCCACCGGCACCGGAGCGGCGGGAGTCGCTCTCTCCAAGGCCTCGTGCCACCAGTGGTCGCGGCCGGGCGTCCAGCCTACGGGCTCGCCCGTCCGCCGTAGCACGAGGACCTTCTCGACGAGCGACGTCCTGCGTGCCGCGGCGTCGACGACGGACTTGAGGGCGATGGCCTTGCCACCACGGTAGCCGCCGTCCGCCGTCACGACGACCCTGCTCTGGCTGTCCTCTATCCGGTCGAGCAGCGCCTGGTCCGGGAAGCCGGCGAAGATGACGTTGTGGACCGCTCCCAGCCGGGCGCACGCCAGCATGGCGATGGGAAGTTCCGGGACGATGGGCAGGTACACGGTGACGCGGTCGCCTTGCCGCACCCCCAGGTCGCGGAGCGCCCCCGCTGCCCGTGCCACGGCGTCGCGCAGTTCCCGGAACGAATATTGGCGAGTCTCCAGCGGCCGCCGAAGGTGATCGACTCCTTCGCTCTCCCAGATCAGGGCGGTCCGATCTCCATGTCCCTCGTCCACCCAGCGGTCGAGGGCGTTGTCGGCGACGTTCAGTTGCCCCCCCACGAACCAGCGAGCCCCCGGGCCGTCTCCCTCCAGGATCCGATCCGGCGGGCGGGTCCAGCGGAACGGAGCGATGCGCTCGCGCCAGAAGCCCTCCGGGTCGGCCAAGCTCTGCGCATGCAGGCGACGATATGCGTCCAGGTCCGTCACCTCGACCGGGCGGGGAGCGGGCGGCGGCGCGACGAGATCGGAGGATGACAGTGCGGGCATCGGTGGAGGTCTCCGGGGATGGCGGGTCAGGTAGAGCTTCCGTGCTGAAAGGGGCGTCCGGAGAGGACCAGGAGGCTCTCGGTGACCTTGCCGAGCACGGCAAAGAGGATCAGGCTCGCCAGGATCAAGTCGGCGCGGCTGGAGGTCTGGCCGTCGACCATCACGTACCCGAGGCCCCGGCTCGCGCCCATGATCTCGGCGGCCACGACGAACATCCAGGCCAGCCCGAGGCCGCTCCGGAGGCCGACGAGATAGGCCGGTAGCGTGGCGGGCAGGAGGACGTGCCGGACAAGCCCGAGGCGCCGGTACCCATACACGCGCCCCACCTCGACCAGCCTGGGGTTGATGTGGAGGATTCCCTGGAGCAGGTTCAGGTAGACCGGGAAGAAGGCGCCCACGGCGATGAGCGTCACCTTGGACGCCTCCTGGATCCCCAGCCAGAGCAGGAAGAGCGGTATCCAGGCCATCGAGGGGATGTTGCGGAGCGCCTGGAGCAACGGGTCGAGCAACGCGCGGAGCCCCGGCGATGCACCCGTGAGGATGCCGAGCACGGTTGCCACCGCCGCGCCCAGCAGGAACCCCGCGGTCACCCTAGCCAGGGTGGCTCCGAGATGGCCCCACAGCTCCCCGGTTGCAGCCAGGTCGCCGATGGTGGCCGCGATCACGGTCGGCGCCGGAAGCCAGTTGGCGGGGAGCACCCCGGTGCGCGCCAGCACCTCCCACAGGACGAGGGTGAAGCCCGGCACCACCAGCCCGGCGACAGGGCCCCATTCCGCCGGCGAAGGGATGCCAGGCTGGCGGGAACAGCTCCTTGGCGGGGCCGATCCTGCAGACGGAAGCGCGACTCCGACGGCGCCATCGGGCGAGCTGGCCACCGTCGAGCTCACTTCGGCAGCCGAGCGGAGAAGCTGACGTCGACGAGGGAATTCACCACGGCGGCCACGTCGACGTCCGGTTTCACGACGCCGCTCCTCTTCAGGACGTCTCCAGCGGCGAGGATCGCCGCCGCCTGCTTCTCGCCGATCGACCCCGAGGTGATGTCGGTTCGCCCGATGACCACGACCGCCACCGGGTCGCTGAGGTGGGCCTCCTTGGCGAGGGCCGCCTTCAGCTCGTCGGGGTGCTCGATGGCGTACTTCCGGGCCTGCTCGTAGGCCAATAGCACGCGATCGACGATGGACGGGTACTTCTGCGCGAACTCGTCGCGGACGTTGAGCACGCCGTAGGTGTTCCAGTCGGGGCTGCGGAAGAAGAGCTTCGACCCCTTCTCCACCTCGCTCGTAGCCATGAGTGGATCGAGGCCGGACCAGGCCGCCACGTCCCCGCGCTCCAGCGCCGTCTTCCCGTCCGGGTGCTGGAGGGGCACGATCTCGACGTCCTTGTCGCTGAGCCCGACAGAGGCGAGCGATCGGACCAGGAACACGAAGGGGTCCGTCCCCCGGGTGACCGCGACCTTCTTGCCCTTGAGGTCCTCGATCCTCTGGATGCCGCTTCCTGGCGTGGTGACGAGGGCCGTCCACTCCGGCTTGGAGTAGACGTAGATCGAACGGATCGGGTTTCCGTTCGACCTCGCGATGAGCGCGGCCGCGCCGGCCGTGGAGCCGAAATCGACGCTCTTCGAGTTGAGGAGCTCGAGCGACTTGTTGGAGCCGAGGCTCTTGACCCACTCGACCTTGATGCCGTCCTTGTCCAGTTCCCGCTCCAGGAAGCCCTTGTCCTTCAGGAGCA
The DNA here is from genome assembly GCA_027349605.1 of Anaeromyxobacteraceae bacterium. Taxonomy (GTDB): domain Bacteria; phylum Myxococcota; class Myxococcia; order Myxococcales; family Anaeromyxobacteraceae; genus CAIOAK01. The sequence goes on along the minus strand of DAIEMM010000130.1, from coordinate 2,444 downwards.
GGCCGACCGGGTTGTAGGTGGCGTAGTCCAGCTTCACGACCGATGGCCTGTCCGCCTTCTGGCAGGCGAGGAGCGGCACGATTGCGGCAAGGGCCAGGCCGAGCGCGACGTGAGGGATGCGATGGGTCATGACGATCTCCTTTGGGTCAGATCTGGAACTCGGGTTCACGCGCACGGCTCTGAAAGAACTCCTGGTGAATTGCCTTCCGAAGCGCGGCAAACTCCCAGCTGGTCCGGTCGCGTGGGCGCCGGAGCTCGACCGGGAAGATGCGCCGCACCGTGCCCGGCCGGCTGGTCATCACCACCACGCGGTCGCCGAGGAACAAGGCCTCGTCGATGTCGTGCGTGACGAGCACCAGGGTGGTGCGCTCCGCCTCCCAGATCCGAAGCACTTCCTCCTGCATCTGCATTCGGGTGAATGCGTCGAGCGCGCCGAATGGCTCGTCGAGGAGGAGGACGCCCGGCCGAGGCGCCAGGGCGCGCGCGATGGCCACGCGCTGGGCCATGCCGCCGGAGAGCTGGGCGGGATAGCAGCGCTCGAAGCCTCGGAGCCCAACCAGGGAAACGTGCTCGGCGACGGTTTCGCGACGCTCGCGGGGCGCGAGGTGGGGGACGGCGAAGGCCACGTTTTGCTCCACCGTGAGCCACGGGAGCAGGCGGTGCTCCTGGAACACCACGCCACGGTCGGGGCTCGGTCCGGTGACCGGAGTGCCACCGACCTCTGCCGTTCCGATGTGCCCCCTCTCCAGCCCGGCGATGATTCGCAGCAGGGTGCTCTTGCCACACCCGCTGGCGCCGACCACCGCCAGCACCTCCCCGGGCGCGACGTCGAGGTTCACGTCCCTGAGGGCGACGAGATCTTCGGTCCGCCCGTGCCCTTCGTAGGTCTTGGAGAGTTGGCGGAGTCGAATGGCCGATACGGACCCCACTTCGGCTTGTGTCGTCATGACGGATGAATATCCTATATAACGGATGACAGGGTGGCGTCAAACCCGTGCGAGAGATGTGAGGTCGCCTCCCGGCGACTCACGCCTCGGTGGGGCGCATCACGACTTGAGCGCCTGCCTCCGGAGGTGATTCACGAGGTCGATCGCCGTCACCAGTCCCAGGAACGCGTCACCATCCGTGACGATTGGCACATAGCCATCGTCGATCATCGCGACGACCTCCTGGACCGGAGCCGAGGGCCGAACCGTCCGCAGTCGGGTCGACATCACCTCGCCGACCGGCGTGCGAAGGCGTGCGGGGCGGTCCACCGCCGCATGCAACAGGTCCGATTCGTCGAGGATGCCCACGAGCCGGGCGCCATCCATTACCGGCAACTGGGAGACGTCGTACATCCGCATACGGGCGTAGGCGACGAGCAGCGTGTCGGAGGGACGAACCGTCACCACGGATCCATCTTGCTGTCGCCGGCCCACGACGTCGCTCAGGTCCCCAACGAGGTGGCGACTCCCGAGCCCTTGATCGGACATCCAATCGTCGTTGAACATCTTGGAGAGGTACTTGTTGCCGCTGTCGCAGACGAGCGTGCAGACCCGCTTCGGACGGTCCTGCTCTTGGCAGTAGCGCAATGCGGCTGCGAGCAGAGTCCCGGAGGACGAGCCCGCCAGGATGCCGGCCCGGCGTAGAAGCGCCCTGGCCGTCTCCAGGCTCTCGCGGTCCGGAATGGTGTACGCCTTCTGGACGCGTGACAGGTCGCAGATGGGCGGGATGAAGTCCTCCCCGATGCCATCCACGAGCCACGAACCCGCCGCACCAATCGTGCCGGTCTGGACGTATCCGGCGAGCACCGAGCCCTCCGGATCGGCAAGCACCATCTCGCAGGATGGAACGGTCCGAGCAAGATGCCGGGAGAGCCCGGTGATCGTACCGCCGGAGCCGACACCGCAGACCATCGCGTCCAGCCGACCATCGAGCTGCTCCACGATCTCCGGTCCCGTGGTGGTCTCGTGGGCCAGGGGGTTCGCGGGGTTCCCGAACTGGTTCACGTAGAACGCGCGCTCCTCGACGGCGATGCGCTGCGCCAGGTCCTGATAGTAGTCCGGGTGCCCCTTCTCGACGTCGGAGCGGGTGAGCACGACTTCGGCGCCGAGCGCCCGGAGGTGCTGCACCTTCTCCTGGCTCATCTTGTCCGGGATGACGAGCGTGAGCTGGTAGCCCCGCTGCGCGGCCACGAGCGCCAGGCCGAGCCCGGTGTTCCCGGCCGTGGCCTCGACGAGGCGCCGCTGGTCGGGCCCGATGTGTCCATCGGATTCGGCTGCAGCGATCATGGAGCGGCCGATCCGGTCCTTGATGGAGCCGCCGGGATTCTGGTTCTCGAGCTTGAGGAAGACCTCGCAAGGTCCGGTGTCGAAGCCCTGTAGCTTGACGACTGGCGTACGCCCGATGAGGTCCAGCGTGGAGTTGGGGACGGGGGCCATGGAACTTCCTCGTGTGGCGAC